>JAHJXC010000034.1 GCA_018827845.1 Patescibacteria group bacterium | reverse complement strand
GATTTAATTTTGCCTTGCCATCAATAATTCTTCTTATATACCCGTAGTGCTTTCGCCAAGAAATAACTAACTCGCTGTTTTTCGCCAGCAAGGGCACGAAAACAGGAAATTTATTTTTATAAAGATAATTAATTAATTCTATTTCAGCCAGAATTTCTTTTTTTGAACGCCATCTTGCGCCGTATGGAGAGAGGCGTAAAAAATATTCCCCTTTATTGGTTTTAATTATATAGGCAATATTGCCGCTTGTGGCAAACGGCTTTATTTTTTTGATTTTACCTAGATCAAAATTACTTAAAATATCCCCTAATGCTTTGACGGGAATTTTTTGCTTTTTCAGCATATTATAAATAGCGTCTATTTATTTCTTCCTCTGCTTCCAGACGGGTTTTGCCGTAGCGGGAGGCGGAAAGAGCGGCTATGTCTTTGGCCCAATTCGGATCGCCTAGCTGAAAAGGAAAGGTCTGCATATTAAACGGCCGCGATGTCTGCCCATTGATTAAAAGTTTTAGATAGGCGCTGTAATTATCAAGATTGATTAGATCATGGCTGGTGAAAACCGGGGCGAGCTGTTTTTCCAGAAATTCAGCATCTTCAGCTCCGATCCTAAAAGATGCCAATGAGCCGACATTGCCAAAAACTGCCTTCTTTATATTTTCTTCCAGTTGGGCAATGTACTGATGCGCGATAATCAGATTTAATTTATATTTTCTTGCCTCAGAAAGAATAGTGGCAATGGAATCAGTAGTGACATTCTGGAATTCATCAATGTAAAGGTAAAAATCTTTTCTCTGGGATTCCGCTATATCAACGCGCGACAAAGAGGCCATCAAAAGTTTGCCTACGATTATCAAGCCGATCAAACTGGAATTGATGTCACCTAGCCGGCCCTTAGAAAGATTAACCAAAAGAATTTTTTCCTCATCCATCACTTTTCTGAAATTGAAAGCGGATTTTTCCTGGATAATAATGGGCCTGACAATTTCATTGGTTAAAAAAGTGTCAAACTTGCTGGTGATATAAGGCACCATATTCTGCAATGTTGCCTCTCCTCCGGCTTTTTCCGCCACCTCTCTCCAAAATGATTTCACCACTGGATTTGCGCTTTGAGACAATTTATAATCGCGGAAATTTTTATCGCTCATTACTCTAGAAATTTCCAAAAGCGTGTTACCAGATGCCGGATCATCCATAACCAGCATGGTGGCATTTCTGAAATACTGCTCAAACATCGGGCCGCCCGCCATCTTCATGTCAAAAAGTTTGTTAAAAATGCCAAGCAGTTCATTGACTATAAATGTTTTCTGTTCAGGATACTGCGGATCATACTCAAGCATGTTCAAGCCCAGCGGCCGCGAGGTGTCTCCGGGATTGAAATAAATTAAATCATCAATTCTCTTTTTAGGTATGCGCGATAAAATTTCCTGCAAATCCGAACCGTGCGGATCAATAAAACAAACTCCCTTGCCGGCTTCAATATCCTGAATAATCATATTTTTGAGCAAAACTGATTTTCCGGTTCCGGTCTGGCCTATAATGTAAAAATGCCTGCGCCTGTCGTCTTCATTTAAATAAACATATTTTTCATCTCCGCGGTAAATATTTCGTCCGAGCAAAAGGCCGGTTTGGGGCAAATTCAAGGGCGGTGCCGCTTCTTTGGTTTTTACATATTTAAGCTGAGGAGCGGCAATTGAACTTAATTCTGAAGGAAAGTGAAGTATGGTGGATAATTCTGCTGTATTGAGAAGAATGGAGTTCTCTTTTTCTGGGATTCTGAAAGAAAACTGATAAAAAAGTTTGCGCAAAGATTTACCTTTTGGCCTGACAAAATAAAAACTGTTAGCATGCATCTCGCTGAACTGCAAAAAAGCGCTTTCAAGTTCGGCTAAAATTGAATCTGATTTCGCCTTATCCTCGCTGGAAACCATAAGACGAAGATTCACAGACATTGTCTGGCGCGATGCCTTGCTTTCCAAAAGTTTGGCCAGTTCTTCATCTACTGGTTTTGAGGCAGTAGTTTTTTTGCCTGATTCAGAATGACTAAAAGCCAAGTCCTTGGCTGTTTCAGCAAATTCAGCGGCTAAATTTTTGTCCGCCTTCAGGGCTTGAAAAAAAGATTTGCCTTCGCGCACTTTGAGGGCTGCTAGTTTCGCTTTTCCTGCAATATTCTCTTTGGCCAGGGAAACAATAATTTGCAGGGCCGCTCCCTCGCCTTCTTTCTGAAGTCTTGAAAAAGTGTTGACAACAACCTGCAGAGGATCTGATTCAAATTTGTCGTAAGTTCTTATTGGCAATATCGGATGATTTTTTATTTTGATAATAGAACCCAAAGAATATCCTTCAGGCTTAAAAATGTTGTAATCATTTTGTTTAACCTTAACTTCTGCCAAAGGAAAAAGGCCGTGTATCTGCTTTTCAAAAAGCTGTTTTCTAGGGCGCGGAACAGCAGCGTAAAAAACAATTTCGTCGCTTGTAGAGGGCAAGCCCACCTCAAGAACAAAATAAGACCCGCTGCTAGACATGCCGGCGTAAAACTGCTCCATAACAGCAATGAGTTCCTTGAAACTTCTCTTATCATCCCCGGGCTTTTCCTGAGGAAAGGCTATTTCGTAAAGAACAAGGCCAAGGGCTTCATAAAGTTTTCTGCGGTTTTTGGCCCGGTTGGCAAAAATAAAAACCACGGGCGCGATAATTATAAAAAGCGCAGCAATAATATAAATATATAAAATCAGGTCTGACATTATTAATATGTGGCTTGAAAATATTTTACTAATGCACCATGAAATTCGTCTTCAAGATAAGGATCATTTAGGCGCTTAATTACAGAAACGGCATTAAGGATGCCTTTGCTTTGGGCAATCTGCATTAATTCCAAAATCTGCTCCTGATGCTGTTTTTCAACAGATGTATCCCCTATTTTTTGGGCGTGCTGTTTAATCTCTTGCTGAGTAAAACGATTCCCTTCTGCTAAAAATTCCTCAGGGCTTTTCCCCACATGCTCTTTAATTGCCTCCTTAATGACTTCTGTTCTTTCTTTGTTTTGAGAAACCGTTTCCAGTTCAGCAATCCTCTTTCTCAAACTCTCAATCTCCTCTCCGGCAGACCCTATTTTATTTTCCCCTTCCGGCTGCATATAGATATTATACAACAAAATTAATTATGATAAAATGTAAAGTATGGATAAATACAGGGTCTGGTTTTTGATTCTTATTTTGGCCATAGCTGTATTTTTTAGGTTATGGCAAATCGGCACTATTCCGCCCGGGCTTTATCCGGACGAAGCCATGAACGGCAACAATGCCCTTGAGGCGCTGCATACTGGAGAATATAAAGTTTTTTATCCTGAAAACAACGGCCGTGAAGGATTGTATATAAATATAGTAGCCCTGTCTTTAAAAATTTTTGGCAATGAACCATGGGCATTGAGATTAGTCAGCGCCCTCTTTGGGATTCTTACAGTCTTAGGTTTATATTTTCTCACCAAAGAATTATTTAAAAAAGAGTCCATAGCTCTTTTTGCCAGTTTTTTTCTCGCTGCGAGTTTTTGGCATATCATGTTTTCCCGAATCGGTTTCCGCGCAATAATGGCTCCGGCATTTTTGGTTTGGTCTTTGTTTTTTCTGTTTCTTGCCTTAAGAAAAAATAATTTTACTTATTCAATTCTATCAGGATTGCTTTTTGGTTTAGGTTTTCATTCTTATATTGCCTACCGCGCTGCTCCCCTTCTTTTAATTCCTCTGTTTCTTGTTTTTCTAAAAAGAAAATCTTTCAAGCCGATTTTAATTTTCTTAATCGCTGCCTTTATTGCTGTTTTGCCGTTGCTAATATTTTTTGCGCAAAATCCCCAGGATTTTTTGGGCAGAACTTCGCAAATCTCTGTTTTTTCTTCTGATAATCCTGTTCTGGACCTGGCCAAAAACACGCTTAAAACAATCGGCATGTTTTTCTGGCAAGGCGATTTTAACTGGCGCCACAACTATGCCGGCGCTCCAGAATTATGGTGGCCAGTGGCAATTTTATTTTTGATCGGCATAATAATCAGTATTAAAAATTTACCTGCCCGCAATGCTTCGCATAGCGATGCAGGCGGGCGCGTTACGCGTTACTCATTACTTGTTACTTGGTTTGTTGTAATGCTTTTGCCAGTTGTCATCTCTAATGAAGGCCTTCCTCACGCTCTTCGCGCAATTATTGTTGCGCCTGTGGCAATGATTTTTGCCGCTCTCGGTCTTGACTGGTTAATAGAAAAAATCCGCAAATGGCTTAATCTTCAAATTATAAAATATCCTGAATCAGTAAAACAGCTTTTGCGCATTAAAAAAGAAGCAGTAGCGCTCCTTTTTGTGTTTTTTACAGTAATAATTATCCACACATTTATATTTTATTTTTTTGAATGGGCGTATAATTCCAACACGCAAGGCGCCTTTAACTCGCTTGATGTTGAAAAAGCGCGCTATTTAAACTCTCTTCCAAAAGACACTCCTAAATATGTTATAATACAGGCAGGAGGCGTTGATGTCAGGGGCATTCCTATGCCTAGCCAAACCGTGATGTTTATAACAAAAACTTTTTTGCCAGAATGGCAGAAAGAAAAAAATATCCATTATATTTTTCCAGAGGAAGAAAATAACGTTCCGGAAAACGCCAAAAGAGTATGGATAAGATAACAAAAATACTTGCCTGCGGCCTGTTGTTATGGATGTTTATCCTGATGTTTTTTTCCGCATGGAATGATTCTGCCACCATGGATGAGTTGGCGCACATCCCTTCAGGATATTCCTATCTTGCCAAGCAAGACTACAGATTAAATCCTGAACATCCTCCTTTGATTAAAGATCTCTCTGCCTTGCCTCTTTTATTTCTTAACCTTAATTTTCCCGTGGATGTTCCCGCCTGGACAGAATATATAAACGGCCAGTGGGATATGGGAAGGATTTTTATCTATGAATCCGGCAATGACGCTGACAAAATTATCCATTTTGCGCGCTTTCCTATTATGCTTTTGGCCTTGCTTTTTGGCTGGCTTCTTTTTAAGTGGACAAAAAAATTATACGGCAACAAAGTCGGCCTGCTCACTCTTTTCTTTTATACCATGTCGCCGACCTTCATTGCTCATTCCCGTTATGTCACCACTGACCTTGGTGCGGCATTCGGATTCTTTATCGGCCTGGCGACTTTTATAAATTTCCTGATTAATCAGACAAGAAAAAATCTTATTATTGCCGGGATTGCTTTTGGCATTGCCCAGCTTTTGAAATTTTCTCTTGTTATCCTTGCTCCAATTTATTTGCTTTTAGCTGTTCTTTGGGTAATCCTTGAAAATTACGGCAATCTGAAAAAAATAATTTCTCGTTCATTCAAAATAATCGGCAAATTGATTCTAATCGGCGTAATCGGCGTTATCATTATTTGGCCTGTTTATCAATTTCATGTTCTCAATTATCCTGTTGAAAGGCAGAAGGCAGATACAGAAATTACCCTCGCATCTTTTGGTTTTAAGCCGGCAGTTAATCTCGTTGTCTGGCTTTCTGACAAGCCAGTTTTGCGCCCTATTGGACAATATCTATTGGGAGTTCTGATGGTAACCCAGCGCGCTAGCGGAGGCAATACAGCCTACTTTTTAGGAACAGTGTCTTCAGAAGGCTCTTCATTGTATTTCCCCCTGCTTTATTTATTAAAAGAACAACTGGCTTTCCATATTTTGACCTTAATCGCCATCATTTTTGCCATAAGAAATATCATTAGATCAAAATCAAAAAATTTGCGCACAGCAGTGGAATGGATGCGGGACAATTTCGCTATATTTGCCAGCATGATATTTATCGCTATTTATTTCGCGCAGGCCGTGACCAGTAATTTAAATATCGGCGTAAGGCATATTTTACCGGCCTTTCCTTTTATCTATTTTCTTGTTGCCAGACAAATAGTAAGGTGGGCAAAGACCCATGACCTGGAGGAGCCGGAAACATTAGGACAGCAAATCAAACATTTCTTTTCAACCTTCCTTAAATCTCTTGAGAAATATTCCCTGCTGAGCGCGCTTTTGCTCTGGATGTTTTTGATGAATATTATCGCGTTTCCTAATTATCTTTCTTATTACAATGAGTTTGGCGGAGGAATTAAAAATGGATATAAAATTGCCACTGATTCCAATTATGACTGGGGCCAGGATTTGAAAAGACTTAAATCTTTTGTTGATAAAAATAATATAGAGAAAATTGGCATTGATTATTTTGGTGGAGGAAATATTCCTTATTATTTCGGAGACAAGGGGCAGATGTGGTGGTCGCCTTGGGGTTCACCTAAAGATTACGGCATAGAATGGCTGGCGGTTTCTGCAAATACTCTAATGAGCGCCCAAGCCAAACCAGCGCCGGGTTTTGAGAGAAAATTTGAAGATTCCTACTGGTGGCTCAAAGGAAAAGAGCCATACGCCCGCGCCGGCACCTCAATATTCATCTATAAGTTTTAGAGATTAATTAACTTGTTCCGAATTTATTGAGGGATAAATTTGAAAGTTGAGAGGATTTGGTTATACTCTTCTACTGATCCTGCGATAAACTGAAAACTATAACGATAGTCATTCTTTTTTATAGAAGTCCATGGGAGATATTTACGTATGCATTGGTCATTACTACTAGAGGCTTGTATTCCACTTTCAATCTTTATATTTTCCCATTCTATCTTTTTTGTATCTGATGTCTTACATCTTTGCTGAAGATTAAAAATGATCCAATCCTTTGGAGTTAAATTAATCTCTGGAATACTTTGTCCTTCAAACATAATCATTCCAGTTAATGGAGAAATGACCAACGAATAATAAAGCGTAGACTCATTAAGAAATCTAGGATTATCTTGTCCATAAGATAAATCAATCACTAGATATTTCGGATACTTCATCTCAAACCCATATTCTTCGTTACGATAAGTTTGCCAGTTGGCGGTTTCGTCTTGTGTTGTTGGTTGCGGAGTAAAAATTGGTTGTTGTGATTGAGTTAGTTTTTGGGTAAAGAGATAATACCCTCCTCCGCAAATTATTAGAACTCCTACAATAATGAGGATTATTTCTATTGGCGCAAGGCCTAATTGTTTTTGTGCTTTCATTATTTTCATAATACCCAAAATAACTAAAAACATCAAATCAAAAAGGTCCCGTTCCCAAGCGATCGCATTTTATTGAGACCTTTTTAAAATAACGGAATTTTGAAATTTGCGAAAAGTTTTAGAGTTTGGATTCAAGGATAAATCTTACGGGCATTTTGCAAACTCGCAATCGGGCAGTGTTCTCGCAACATAAGAACCATCTGGACAAAGCTTTGCTTCCATCGTGCACGCTATTCCTTTATC
>JAHJXC010000033.1 GCA_018827845.1 Patescibacteria group bacterium | reverse complement strand
ATTTTGGATCAATTTTTGCGGCACCATTTCTTTTGATAAAACTGGGCTTGTATTTTTCCATCCCTCCTCCTTTCAAGGTTCAATTCTACTTAATTCCTACCAACAAATACCACAAAAATCAAGAGGTTATTACCAAGTTTTGTTTTTTAAACTAATTTTTTTAAAAACAAGGCCGATTATAATTATGGCTATGATAAATAATATTGCATAATAAATTCCCTTATTTAGAAAGATTCCGCCAAAATAGAAAAATAAAAATTCAACAGGTATCACACCTATTATTGTGGCTAGGAAAAACTTTTTGGCACTGATCCTTCCTAGTCCCGCAGCATAGCTAATATAATCAAAAAACGGTTTACTGATTAATCTAAGAGAAACAAAAGTCCAGAATTCTTGTTTCTCTGAAAGTTTATTCTCCCAAGTATGTAATTTCTGCAAAGAGACAAATTTTCTTATTAATGGCTCTTTGAATTTTCTGGCAATAAAAAACGCTATCATGGCTCCTGTTATTACTCCTATCTCTGAATAAATAAAAGCCGGCAGCCAGCCAAAAACAAGAATGCCCGGGATATCAATGGCAAAACCCGGAATAGGAGAAAAGATAACAGATAAAATCCTGATAATTATAAAAATAACAGGAGCAAGCACAGAATGATCTAAGAGTAATTGAGTTATAAATTCCTGCATAAAAAATTATTGGGCATTAAATTAAACAACTAAAGGTTCGGCAATTTTTACTAATTCCCTTTTTAATTCCAAGAAATAATCAATGTTATCTCCTGACTCATAAATATCCGCACCGATAACTTTTCTTTCTTGCGAATATATATTTTTTATTACTCTTTGGTTGTCAAAGATAGAAAAGTCTCCATCAGGTAATTTAAGATGAGAAATTTTTTCCTTTGGCACTAAATACACTGATTCTTTTCCAAGCGGAATATTAATATGTTTGTAATGTTCAATTTCCCATTCGAGATAGGGTGTAAATGGTTTTTCAATAATGTGTATCCTAATTTTCTTTACCTTTGGTTTACTTAAACTAATATCTGTCCATTCGTTTATTTCATTATCTTGTTGTAAAAGATCAATTGATTTTTGTTTATTACCAGCCAACCATTCTTTTAAAGAAGGACAATCGTCCTCAGCTGAGTAATCTTGCAGAACTTCAACTTTGAACCATTCTTTTTGAAGATCATCCCAATATTTATCAAAAACCTTAAAACTTTCTTCTCTGTTAAATCTCTTCATATTCCTATTCTACCAAAAAACCGCCTCTGCCGAAAGGGCACGTTAGATATCTATTATTAATAATCCTGAATGATCTGAAAGATTTCTGTCTTTTAAGACAAGTTCGGTGGTTGAATTGGGAATAGGGTTTCTTATAAAAATATAATCCAGTCTTTCTTTTTCTGCTTATTGACCAAGGCGGGAGACAACAATTCCAAGTTAATAATTTCATATCATTTTATCCTACCAAAAATCCGCCGATTTGGCGATTTTTTACTTCCCAAGATAACATTTTTTGATATGCCGTACGAATGGAAAAAGTTATAACTCTTCTTTAAAACATTTATCTGCATCAGCCTTGGCATCAGCTAATGTTGAATATTAAAGAAATCTATGATTTAAAAGATTCAATAATTCTATTAAATAATTATAATTCTTGATACTATTCCCATTTATTAAAAAGAATGGATTTTCCAGTGTCCTTGTATGTCTCTCATTAAAATAACAGGAGAACCAAGAGTTTTCCCTTCTTTTTCATATTTAATTATGAATTCTGCAGTATCATCGTTAATATACTTTTCTTCAAAACTCTTAAAGAGATTCGCAATCTCTTGCAAAATCCCATCTTTTTGTGCTTGATAAAAAGCATTCTTATAATCTTCCCTGATACTTGCTCTTAAATAACTAACCGCCTCATCTATGTTTTCTTTTTCTAAGGCTTCAGAAAATTTTAGCATAACTTCATTGGGTGAAAGTGATTTACCATAAATAGCTTCTAATTCTTTTTCAAATATTTTTTGATATAGTCCTTCATTACTTGAAACAAACCATATACTTATTATATCTGGAATATTTTTTGATTTTTCTTTTAATTCATTGATGAGATTATTTAACTCATTGGTTGTTCTAGGTGTTTTAAATTTTACATAGTAATAATCCCAACCAAAATCTGTAATTTGTTTTTCAGTTATCAGTTCTCCGTCTGTGTTTTTTATGACTTCTTTTATAATTTCTGGGTTAGCGCCTTGTTTTAAACTAAACCGTATTAGTGGAAAAATTTTTTGATTTTCCAGTTCTTTATATTGAAAATCCTTTTTTGTTCCATCTCGTATTACCTCCTGATTTTGGATTTTTTGTTTTTGAAATTGATAGTAATAAATTCCTCCACACAATACTAAGATTCCAATGATAATCAAAAGTATAATTATTGGTGTAATTCCTTTTTGGCTCATATGGTTTTATTATACCAGATATTTCCTATAAATCAAAAAAACGTCCTCTTGGCGATTTTTACAAAACCAGGAATTTGTTCTTTGCTTCTTACCTTTAACAAAAGCCAGTCCTCCAACACCTCTTGAAGCTCTCGCCTGCAATCTTCAAGATTTTTGGCATTAGCCCATATCCCTCTTAATCCCGGGATTTCAGCAAAATAAGTTCCGTCTTTAAGTAGTTTGTATCGCGCGTTTTTTAGTTTTTTTATGATAAATTCACTTAGCATGTTATTATTTAGTATTTTAGCAAATTAAACTATTTTATGCAATGTTTTTAGAATATTTATAACTTCTCTGGTTCGGAGGCGATGGTTGGGGTTTTCCACCAGAATTTCTGGCGCAAAGCCTGAACAAATTCCCTTAATTCCGGATTCTTTATAAACCACAAGAAAGCATAGCCGACTGCAATGCCAAGAATTCCTGATACAAAACCCTGCATAAAGATGCCGGCAAAGGTATGGATGTCAAAAATATTATCCAAAACGCGCAATGAGAAATAGGAAACAGCACCCATTAGAATTGAAGCCGTAAAAACATGATTAAAGACTCTGCTTATTGCCTTTTGCCAGCCCAAATCTTTCTTAAAAAATTTAGCAAGTAAAATTGTATTGAAAATTGTTCCCAAGGAAAAAGCAAGCGGGAGCGCCAGCATGGCTATGCCCGGAACATCATCCACTCTTAAAATTTTTCCAAACACATCTTTTATCAATGCGTTTTTTTCAAGAATTTTAACAAACAAAAAAGAGGAGCCGACGATAAATAGAAAAGAAAAAATATTAACCAGAAGCGGCCTTATGGTCCTGCCTGCTGCGTAAAATGCCCTGATAAAAAGAATATTCAGGGCCTGGCTAGTGATGGAAATGGAAAAAAGAGCCAAGGCCGCTGCCACCAAACGGGTATCTGTCCAGCCAAAGGCGCCGGTTCCTAAAATTACCCGCACTATCTGGGCGCGAAGAATAATTAAAAGTATTGATGCTGGCAAAGACCAAAAAATAATCTGGCGCGCAGCGGAAAAAGTCTGGCTTAAAAATTTTTCTTTCTGGTTGTTTACAAAAAGCCGCGCTAAAATGGGAAAAGCAGCCACGCTGTAACTGACGCCTATGACGGTCAGCAAAACAGATTGCAGGTTCATAGCCAGATTAAAAACAGCAATACTTCCCACAGCCAGAAAAGAAGCCAGGGCTGTGATAAAAATTAAAGTAATCTGGTATAAACCTAAACCTAATGACCTCGGCAAAGAAAATTGAACAACTTTTCTAATTTCTGAAAAACTTATTTTAAAATCAAATTTTGGCAGGAAACCCAATCTTATTAATCCCGGCACCTGAATAAAGGCATGCAAAAAAGCGCCTAAAACAACCCCTATTACTATGCCCTTCAATCCCCATAAAGGATAAAGAAAAAGAATACCTAAAATAATGCCTAAATTATAAAAAAGAGGGCTTAGGGCATAAATAAAAAATCTCCTGAAAGATTGGATCACGCAGGAAAGAAGGTTTGAAATACCCAAGAGAATCGGCGAAAGAAGCATAATCCTGGTTAAAAGAACGAGATGATTCTGGTCTGCCGGAGAAAAACCGGGTGCAATAAAATTTTTTAACAAAGGCGCCAGGAAAAAGAAAACTGCGCCTAAAACAATCATGGCAAATAAAAAGAAGGTAAAAATCTGATTAAAAAAAGAAAGGGCTTTTTCTTTTGATTTAGACAGTCGCTCCAGGAAAAAAGGGATTAAAACCGTAATGGAAACAATGGAGAGAGCAACTACATTGTATAAAAGATCCGGCAATCTGAATGAAGCATAGTAAATATCAAGTGATTTGCCTGCGCCAAAAGTTCCTGCTAAAAGACGGTCTCTGAAAAGTCCGAGGATGCTTGAGCCGGCCGCAGATAAAGCCAAAAGAAAAGCAGCTTTGTGCAGACCGCCGAATTCGCGGTGAAAAAGTTTCAGTATATTTTTGACCATTTACTTAATTTTAATTTAAATTTAAACAAAAAGCAAAAACTTGAAATTTTTTGACATTATAGTATAATAACAATAGTTATATGTTGGGTAGCCGACCGCCAACATCTTCGAAGTTGTGGCGGTAGGAAAGTCCGAACACCACCGGTTTTTGCCGGAGAAATAGATAGTGGCTAACAGCCACGCTTTAGAAAAGAAATTTTCTAGGGACAGAAAAGTGCAACAGAAAATATACCGCCCGCCTAAATGCGAAAGCTTTTGGCGAGGTAAGGGTGAAATCGTGAGCCCCGAATAGTCGGGGATAGCCCCGCCAAACGGGGTAAAGTAAGAGCTCACGTCCCGCTTTCGTGAGATAGCGGGATTGAAAACCTTATCTGGTGCAAGGCCGAGCCGAAGCACATAATGCTTTATGTGCTCGGAGAGCCGCTTGATTCCGATAGGCAACTATCGCGAACAGATATATGGCTATCATCCCGCTAACAGCGGGATACAGAATTCGGCTTATAGACATGTAATAACAAAATCAAAAAATTCCGTTAAAAGCGGAATTTTTTGATTTAAGCGCACAGGCCCCAGCCGCAGACAGAGCAGGAAATACATCCTTCTTTGTGCGTAAGAGGAATTTTGCAATTAGGGCAATGGGTTGGCTTTCCTCCCCCATTTTCCCCGTTAATATAATTTCCGCCATTAAAAACTCCTGCAGTCACAGAAGCATCTTTATAAACAGCCATACCTTCTGCCTTAACATCTGTTATTCTTATCAATTCTTCTTTTTTTTCTTTCTTTTTATCTCTGGTAACCAAAACCTGGTCTTTAATTGATCTATCTCTGAATACAGTCACTGCCTTGCAGCCGATTTCATAAGCAAGAAGATAGCTCTTTTTTACATCATCAACAGTGGCATCATGGGGAAAATTATTTGTTTTTGAAATTGATGAATCCACCCATTTTTGAAAAGTTGCCAAAGTTTTAACATGATCTTCCGGAGTAATGTCGTGCGCGCTTACAAAAATTTTCTTAAATTTGGGAGGAATATAAGAAACATTAGCCACAGAACCATTATGAGTTATAACATCCCTGATCAGCATTTCATCAAAAAGGCCTTCTCTTAGCATTACTTTTTCAAAAACAGGGTCGATGTAATAAAACGAACCCACTGTCACGCTTTTCTCAAATGCAAGAGAGAAAACCGGCTCAATGCCAGAAGAACATCCCGTAATCATGGAAATTGAGCCAGTGGGAGCAATAACTGTTGTATAACTATTTCTGATGCCGTATTTTTTTACGGCCTTAGCCACATTGCTCCAGTCAAAATTCCAGGATTTTTTATCATAAAATCCCTTGAAAGGAAATTTTCCTTCAGGATAAAAACTTTTTTTGTAATAAGGAAACGGCCCCCTCTCTTTTGCCATCTCAACTGATTCCAGTTTGGAATGATAATTTATAAATTCCATAATTTTTTCCATTAAATTCCTGCCTTGTTGGGAATTGAAGGGAATTTCCATTTCGTACATCAAGTTGCCCACTCCCATAATGCCCAGGCCAATTTTTCTGGTATTAAGAGACATCTCCTCTATTTGCTGAAGCGGAAAAGAATTAACATCAATAACATTGTCCAAAAATCTCACTGCTGTTCTAATAACTTTTTCAAGCCGGTCCCATTCTATTGTTTTTCTGTCATGTTTATCTTTTTTAACAAAAGACCAGACATTAATGGAGCCGAGATTGCATGATTCATTGGGATAAAGCAACACCTCTCCGCATGGATTAGTGGTCATAATAGGGCCCAATGATTTGAAAAATGGGTTGGTTTCGTTTATACGGTCATGAAAAATCACACCCGGCTCCCCGGATTCCCATGCCTGATAGGCAATTCTATCAAGCAAAATGCGCGATGATATGAATTTTTCAACCTTTCCTGTTCTTGGATTAACCAAGGGATAAGGCTTGTCTTTTTTATAATATTCCCAAAAATCGGGCATGAGCATCACTGAAATATTAAAATTCCTCAAGGCCTTATTGCCTGTTTTAGCCACTACGAATTTTTCAATATCAGGATGATTGGAATTCATAATTCCCATATTGGCCCCTCTTCTGATTCCTCCTTGTTTTATAACTTCAGTCATAGTATCAAAAAGCCGCATAAATATAAGCGGGCCTGAAGAAGTTCCGCCAGTGGTTTTAATATAATCACCCTCTGGCCTTAATTTAGAAAAATTATATCCCAGCCCTCCGCCTGATTTAAAAATGACGGCTGCATTTTTTAGGGTATCCATTATGGAATCAATTGAATCTTCTATGTCTAAGGCAAAACAAGCAGACCCCATGCCAAGATAATTTCCAAAATTCGCCACAGCCGGAGTGTTGGGCATAAAGCGTCTCTCCACCATGATGTTAAAAAATTCTTCTATGCGATTTTCAATTTCTTTAAACTGGTTTTTCTTGAGCATCTGAATAAGTTTCTCCAAATTTATTTTAGCCCGTCCCTCTTTTTCCAATCTCAAAAACATTTTGTGCAGCCCTTTGATATGGAAACGATTCAAGGTAAACTTTCCGATTCTTAATTTTCCTTCCAGTTCAAATAATTTTTTATCACTCCATAAATCTTCCCCGCCTGAAAATTTTTTATCGCTTGATTTTTTAGTTGAAACTCTCTTGTCATAAATGATATCAGGAAGAGACGCGTGGATGGCTACCCTGGTAAAAAGTTCTTTAGGGGACTCAATCGCTTTTCCTGATTCGTCTTTGCGCAAATATCTGCTTTTCAAAACCCTGAGCGAATTAGAATCAAATTTCTTGTCAATTTCATCAATTTCCTCTTTATCCAAAATCTGCTGTTTTTCCGTTCTTATCTCCGCTCTTTTCTCGCGATATAAAATATAGGCCTTGGCAATTCTGGCATGACCTTTTTCAATGAGAGTTTCTTCTACAATATCCTGGATTTCTTCAATAGTAGGGGTAAATTTTGTGGAACTTTTATGTTTTTTAAGAAGTTTTTGCAAAACTATATCTGCCAGTTCATTGGCTATTTTGTGATTGGGATTCCCGCTTGCTTCAAATGCCTTGAAGATGGCGCTAGTAATTCTAGAAAGGTCAAAAGAAACAATACGGCCGTCTCTTTTTCGTATTTCCCTGGGAGGTCTGAGAGATTTTTTAGAAGTTTTCAACATGTATCATTATTATAGCAAAAAAATCCTGCCTGCCGGCCGGCAGGTTTGTGGATAACCCGCAAAAAATGCATTCAAAAACAAAAAGGTGAGAGTGTAAACCCTAATTTAAGAGATTTCGCTGTATTTTACAGTATTGTTTTTACCTCTTTTGTGTTTAGCTTCGTACATGGCAGTATCTGCGCGTTCAATAAGCTCGTTTTCCGACATAAGGCCAGTGACTTCTGCCACTCCAATGCTCAAGGTAGGCTGAATCTTGTCAAATTCTGATAATTTTTTGCTTGTTTCAACTGATTTTCTAATTTTTTCAGCAATTTTATAAGCATCTTTTTCTGAAGATCCCAAAAGCGCCACTATAAACTCATCTCCAGCCAACCTTCCCGCAAAATCGGTCTCTCTGATATTGCTTTCAATGATATGAGCGACTGTTTTTATGAGTTTGTCGCCTGCCTTGTGGCCATAAATATCGTTTGTTTTCTTCAAGCCATCAATATCTATAAATAAAACAGAGAAATCTTTGATTAAAAACTTCTTTCTGGGTATTTTTTTTCTTGTCTCTTTGGCAATTTTATAAAAAATCACCTCTTTCAGAATTCTAGAAAGTTCTTCTTTAAAACCCCGCCTGTTTAAAACACCTGTTAGTTCGTCTTTAATAAGAAGGCTTTTTAATCTTTTTATCTCTTTTTGCAATTCTATTGTTTTTTTGTTTTTCATAAGATTTTATGGTATCATTTTAATAAATTTTGGCCCTATCGTCTAGTGGTTAGGACGCCACGCTTTCAATGTGGCAACCCGGGTTCGATTCCCGGTAGGGTCACCACTCCGCTCCTTGATTACTCAAGGAGCTTCGCGGTGCAAGCACTTTTCAAGAATTTATTATAGAGTATTTTTTACAGAAGCGGAGTGGGACTACAATTAATTTATGTATTATGTCTACATATTACAAAGTAAAAAAGATAACAGCCGTTATATTGGAACAACCAACGATCTTAAAAGAAGAGTCCAAGAACACAATTCAGGATCTTCAAAGTATTCAAGATTTAAACGGCCATACCATTTGATTTGGTATTCTGCTTTTAGAAATAAACAAAAAGCATATGATTTTGAAAAATATCTTAAATCGAGTTCAGGTTACGCTTTTACAAACAAAAGATTTATTTAATCTTGGAGGATTGGCAGAGTGGACTAATGCGCCGCACTCGAAATGCGGTTGGGGAGAAATCCCCTCACAGGTTCAAATCCTGTATCCTCCGCTATGCGTATTTTAGCCATAGAAACATCTTGCGATGAGACAGCAATAAGCGTTGTTGAATGTTCTGAAGGTTTTTCAAAACCTAAATTTAAAATTTTATCTAATGTGGTGGCTTCACAGATTAAAATTCATGCCAAATGGGGTGGAGTTGTTCCTAATCTTGCAAAAAGAGAACATTTAAAAAATCTTCCTGTGGTTTTAAAAAAGGCTCTAGGAAAAATTAAAATAAAAGATATTGATTTAATTGCCGTAACAATTGGGCCAGGATTGGAACCGGCGCTTTGGACCGGAATAAATTTTGCCCGTGACCTAAACAAGGTTTGGGACAAACCAATAATTGGAATAAATCATATGGAAGGACATATCGTCGCTTCGCTCCTAAATTCAAAAATCAAATATCAAAAATCAAAATTATGGAAATTTCCAGTAATGGCGTTGCTGGTTTCTGGTGGGCACACGGAATTGGTACTTATAAAAAATTGGTTAAAATACAAAATAATCGGGCAAACGCGGGATGATGCGGCTGGCGAGGCTTTTGATAAAGTTGCGAAGATGCTCAAACTTCCCTATCCCGGCGGCCCGCAAGTTGCCAAACTTGCAGAAAAATTCAAGTTTCAAGATTCAAGCTTCAAGATTAACTTGCCTCGGCCGATGATCAATTCAAAAGATTATGATTTCAGTTTCTCTGGATTAAAAACTGCTGTATTGTACAAATTAAAAGAGTTAGGAATTATGAATAAAGAATTAAAAATTGCCATTTGTCATGAATTTCAGCAAGCGGTAATTGATGTGCTAATTGCCAAAACAATCCGCGCTGCCAAAGAATATAAAGTAAAATCAATCATTGCCGGCGGCGGGGTCATTGCCAACAATGAGTTAAGAAAACAACTTAACGAAACAATAGAAAAAAATATACCAAATACTAAATTCTTAATACCAGATACTAAATTCACAACCGACAACGCCGCCATGATCAGCGTTGCCGCCTATTTCCGCGCACTAAAAAAACCCTTCGGCAAACTCAGGGCAAGCCCCCAGTCTCTCAAAGCCAACGGAAATCTAATTTTGAAATAATCCTTAATTTTGCTAATATTTAACTAATGGATGAAAAACTTTTAAAACCGTATGATCCGAAGGCTACTGAAGACAGGATTTATAAACTCTGGGAAGAATCTGGCTTTTTTAATCCTGACAATCTTCCTAAAAACCACAAACTAAAAACCAAAAACTATTGCATCACCATTCCCCCGCCCAATATTACAGGCTCTCTGCATATGGGCCACGCTCTTAATGCCACGATTCAGGATATTTTAATTCGTAAAAAAAGAATGCAAGGATATAAAACATTATGGCTGCCCGGCACAGACCATGCTGGCATTGCCACTCAAAATGTTGTTGAGAAAGAATTAAAAAAGCAGGGATTAAGCAGACACGATTTGGGCAGAGAAAAATTTATCCAAAAAGTCTGGGAATGGAAAGAAAAATACGGGAACATAATCTTGGACCAATTGAAAAAACTGGGCTCCTCCTGCGACTGGTCACGCACGCGCTTTACAATGGATGAGGGATATGTAAAATCAGTGGAAACCGCTTTTCTTCATTACTATAAAAAAGGATGGATTTATCAGGGAGACCGAGTTGTAAACTGGTGTACAAGATGCCAAACATCGCTTTCAGATCT
>JAHJXC010000004.1 GCA_018827845.1 Patescibacteria group bacterium | reverse complement strand
TTTCTTGAAAAATTTACTGTAATGAGTTATTATTAACTCATTAGAAAAACTTAAAATTGTCAAAGATCGCGGCGCAGCCGCTCAAATTTTGGGGGGCTGGCCGTCGCCGCCGCAGGCGGCGAAATGCGTTCGAACTATTTTCAGAATAGGGCATAAATAAATTTATGCTATAATAATAAAGGTCGTGGTTTAATAAACTAAATAAAAAAATATAACTATGAATTATAAAAAATTAATTGGCTGGGGAATTTTATTTTATGTGGCAGCCTTTGTAATAATGTCCGTTTTTGTGGCTTTTGAAAAGAGTGATTGGATTGTGGCCAAGTTAGTGACAATAGCAGCCATAGCCGTTATTGCCTATTTAGCAGGTCGCAACATAAGCGCAGGTTCAATGATTGACGCATTAAAATATTCAGTTGTTTGGGCAATCATCGTGGCTATTTTTGATTTTTTAATTTGCACAAGATTTGTTCCTGATATATTTTTTCAATGGAATATTTGGGTAGGTTATGCTCTGATTATTTTAGTTCCTCTATTGACTGTTAAAAAAGGCGCTTCTGTTCCAACACAGCAACCACAGCAAACTCAACGGCCAGTCGTTTAAATCTTTTATTTAATCCCAAAAAGGCGCTGCGTGGCGCCTTTTTAGTTTTTAACTGGAAAAATATTGATTTTTAAGGTAATATTTAGAAAATGAATACAGAAAATATTCGAAACTTTAGTATCATAGCCCACATTGATCACGGAAAATCCACTTTGGCTGACCGGCTTTTGGAGCTGACCGGAACTGTTGAGAAAAGAAAAATGCGAGAGCAGTTTTTGGATTCTATGGAATTGGAGCGTGAACGCGGCATAACCATAAAAATGCAACCAGTCCGAATGAACTACAAACTACAAACTACAAACTACGTTCTGAATTTAATTGACACTCCCGGCCATATTGATTTTTCTTATGAAGTTTCCCGCGCCCTAAAAGCAGTGGAGGCTGCGATTTTGCTTGTTGATGCCACACAAGGCGTGCAGGCGCAGACTATTAGCAACGTTGAAATGGCTAAAGCCCTTGGTTTAATTATTATTCCAGTAATCAATAAAATTGATTTAGTTTCGGCGCGCATAGAAGAGACCAGAGAAGAGATACACAGATTGCTAGACTCCGGTGAAATTCTCGAAGTTTCTGCTAAGACAGGTGAAGGCGTGGAAAAATTGCTTGAAGAAATAATAAAAAAAATTCCTTCACCTAAATTTGAATTTCAGGACAGGCCAAGAGCACTGGTTTTTGATTTTGAATATTCTAATCATCAAGGAGTAATTGTTTATGTGAGAATGATTGACGGTGAAATAAAAAAAGGAGACAATCTGACTCTTTCGCAGGTTAAAGAAAATTTTATTGCCGGAGATGTCGGCATTTTTTCGCCGAACCGATGTCCGACTTCGGTTCTAATGGCGGGCGAGATCGGGTACATAGTTACCAATATTAAAAAACCCAGCATTGGTGCTGTGGGTGATTCTGTTGTTTCAAAAAATAATTCTTTGCCGCCTCTCTCCGGTTATGAGCAGCCAAAACCAGTTGTCTGGGCAAGCATATATCCCGAATCCCAGGATGATTTTGATGACTTGCGCCGGTCTCTTGAGCGTCTGCATTTATCTGACAGTTCATTAACTTTCGAGGAGGAATCAAGCGGAACAGTAGGCCGCGGTTTCAGATGCGGTTTTTTAGGAATGCTGCATCTGGAGATTATAACAGAGCGGTTAAAAAGGGAATTTAATTTATCACTCATTATTGCTTCGCCGACTATTAATTATAAAATCAGCATTAAGGACGGCTCAGAAAAATACATTTATTCTCCGGCCCATTTTCCAGAAGAACATCTGATAAGCAAAATTTTTGAACCCTGGATAGAGATGCAGATTATTACGCCACCAGAAAAAATGAATTCCATTGTACAGCTTTTATATGAACATGAATCAGAGGTGGCTGAAACAGAACAGTTCGGCGAGCACAGGCTGATAATTAAAGCCAGAATGCCCTTGCGTGAACTGATGAGAAATTTTTTTGATGAATTAAAAAGCGCAACTGCCGGTTATGCTTCTTTGAATTATAAAATGTATGATATGAGAGAGGCTGATGTAATAAAAATGGAAGTTTTGCTGGCAGACGAGGTCGTTCCGGCATTTACAAGAATTGTCAGCAGAAAAAAAGTTCATCACGAGGCCGAGGAAGTTGTTGAGAAATTAAAGAAAATTTTGCCCCGAGCTCTGTTTGTTATAAAAATTCAGGCAAAGGCATTTGGAAGAATACTTGCCTCGCGCTCTTTATCAGCCTTGAGAAAAGATGTTACGGGTTATCTGTATGGCGGCGACAGGACAAGAAAAATGAAATTATGGAAAAAACAGCAGAAAGGCAAAAAACGGCTCAAGGAGATAGGAAGAGTAAATATACCCCATGAGGTTTTTGTAAAAATGATGCAAAGATAGGGATTAAAAACGAAATAGGGGAATTAAAAGAAAAACAATCATGCCAAAAATAATTATGATGCTGGCAACAATCCATATTATCTGAGTCCTTTTCTTCTGTTTTTTAGTCGTTATAAACATAATTATTATGAAAGAATTTCAGGATAAAAAAAGAATAAGGAAAATAATTTTTTCACGGTTTTCACTGGCCGTTCTTTTAATAATTTTAATTATTCTATCAGTTTCTACGGCAAAAGTCTACCTAAAGAGCCAAAAGGCGTCTTTAAGGAATGACCAGACAATAGCCCAGATAAAGGAGCTGGAAAAGAAAAAGAAAGAATTGGAAGACAGGATTGCTAAGATGCAAACAGGAAGCGGTTTAGAGGAGGAGATTCGGGAAAAATTTAATGTCCAAAAGCCCGGAGAAGAAGTGTTAAATATCGTAGATAAATCGCCGGAAAATGATAAAATTGATTCAGCAGAAGAAAATCATGGTTTCTTTTCTAAAATTTGGGATTTGATAAAAAATATTTTTTAGTCAAGGCGGGATTGGTTTAATGCCCGCCGAAAGTCCGTCCCTGACGGACATTCAGGCGGGTCCGCCAAAATGCAAAGCTTTTGGCGGAGCAGAATGAATATGTATTACACTTACGTTTTATTAGGCAGAGATTTAAAAAACAAGAAAGAATATTTTTATACTGGCATGACGGATAATCTTAAAAGACGTTTATATCAACATAAGACAGGGAACGTAAAAACAACTAAGAAATTTGGTAATACTAAGTTGGTTTATTGCGAGATTTGTCTAAATAAAACAGACGCTCGCAAAAGAGAATTGCAATTAAAAACAGGTTTTGGACGAGGCTATCTAAAGAGAAGATTAGAAAATTATTTAAAAAAGCGAGCATAGTTTAATGGCAGAATAATAACTTCCCAAGTTATGGGTCGGAGTTCGATTCTCCGTGCTCGCATATGAAAAGCAATTTTGTTAAAAATAGTAAAAAATATCAAAGAGAGCTTAAAAAATTTATTCAGTTAAATTTTGGCAAAAAATGCGGCCATATCGGAAAAGATGAAATTTCACTTGACTGCGTAATTTGCAAATCTTGGCTAACTTATA
>JAHJXC010000003.1 GCA_018827845.1 Patescibacteria group bacterium | reverse complement strand
TCTCTTTCGTGAAATAAAATTTTTTCATCTCTTGAATGAATTTTCTTTTTTTGAATATTCCATGCGTCAAAATCTTTTTCTTTCATCGTTTTGCTTTAATTCTTCTACTTCCACCCCTGCCCGATTACTCTAAATCCAACTTGCTCTTGCGGAACTTGGATTGGACCTTGGGGGGTTTGCTGGGTTACATTAACTTGGCCTTTTTTAAAGTCTACTGAAAGCTCAAAATGATTTGATAAATCAGATGTTTCAATAAGAGCAATTTTATAGTCTTTTTTAGTTTGGAAATTATTACCAAGTTCCATTTCTGGATTCCATATTTTTCCTAATTCCATCTCTTTTCTGTATTCCTCATATAATTCCGTCATTGCTTTTGACAACGGCTCATCGGCAAAAACAACATTCTTTAATCCCAAATCCTCTTTTGCCTCTTTTCTGCCGATAAAATACTGGTGTGAATAAAGTTTTTCCGTAAAATAATCCACTATTTTTTTAATTTCGTCTTCATGTATTGGCGACTTGTGACTTTTAAGCAATCTTTCCGCCAATCTTCTTATAAGATTATGCGTCCTGTTCACATTGCCTAACGCCAAAGGATGAATTTGCGGATTGGATTCCACGAATTTATTGAAAATTTTTGTCAGGTCCTCGTCGCTTTTTATGCCGAATTTATTTTTCGCCAAATCAAAGTATGCCATCACATCCTCCACAGAGATTGGAATTTTATTTTGCGAATTTTGCGAATCCTGCGGATTAAAAACATTGGCGGTTGAAGGGTCAATCGGCGAAAGTTCTGACAGATCACTCATCACAATTTCATCAGCCCCGAGCGCAATCATAGTGGCCGCGCTATGCGCCTTATACGGAACCAAAACAGAAAACTTGTCGCAATATTCGCGAATCATAGAAACCAATCTCCATGGCACCATAGTATCTCCGCCGGCTGAATATAAAAACAAATCAATCTTTTCTGTTTTGCCGATCTTGCGAAGTTGATTGCTTATTACCGGAATTATATCCATTGCCACGCGCGCGTTTACCGGTCCCTGCCTATCGCTGGTTAAATAAGTAATAACCCGCGAATTTCGCAAATTTTCAATTGTTTGAATTAAAGATTTTTTGTCCATAATACTGTTATTTTATATTATTTTTCTTTATTTAGCAACTACTCATATCTCAAAGCTTCAATGGGATTCTTTTTGGCTGCTTGGCGGGCAGGATAAATACCAAAAGTTAAACCTACTATGGCTGAAACCGTAAATCCTAAAAAGACGGCAAAAAACGGGAAAGTAAATGTCCAGCTAATGCCAGTCATTTTTGTGAAAATAATGACTGATGCATAAGATATGATTGTGCCAAAAGCAACTCCAATAATACCGCCTAAAAGAGTAAGGATTGTTGCTTCAATCAAAAATTGCATAACAATATTTCGCTCTGTAGCGCCCAACGCTTTGCGCAAACCGATTTCGCGCGTGCGCTCAGTTACAGAAACAAGCATGATATTCATCACGCCGACTCCGCCTACTACAAGAGAAATTGCTACGATTGCTGCGATAGCAGCGGTCAAAATATCCAAAATACTTCCCACTTGGTCAAGAAGATTTTGCTGAGTTAAAATATAAAAATCGTCTTTTTCCGGATTGGTGATGTTGTGTCTCTCGCGCAAAGTTCTTTCAATATCTCCAATAGTGGCAGGAATGTCATCAACGCTCTTTACTTGAGCCCAAACCTCGTTGTAATAATCAATGCCCAAAAGATAAGTTCTGGCAGTGGTATAAGGAATGATGACATACTCGCCGATATCAACAAAAAAAATCTGGCCCTTATCCGGCAGTAGGCCCACAACCTTAAAACGTTCACTGTTTATTTTTATGTCTTTGCCAATCACTTCTTCGAATTCTCCAAAAAGTTCTTCTTTAACTCTGGCGCCGATAACAGCCACATGCTCTTTGTTGCGGATGGCGGTTTCGTCAAAATAATATCCTTGTTCCGGGTAGATTTTAAAAACCTTTCCGAAAAATTCTGCAGACCAGCCAAAAATAAAAGGTTTGTAAGTTTCTCCTTTATAAGCCACAGAACCCGGCACCATCACAGCTGGCGCTATATCAACTAGGTTAGGAACATTTTCTTTTCTTTTTAATGCTTCCATGTCCTTGTCTTTCAAAGTATTAGATAAAACTGTGCCCGTAAAATCAGTAAGGCCTTTTGGTTCCCTGCCTGGTTCAATCCAAATAATATCAGCGCCCAGAGAAGTAATCTCTCCGGCAATTAAATCTTCAGCTCCGCTGCCCAGCGACATAATGAAAATAATGGCAGTCACGCCAATAACAATGCCTAGAATAGTCAAAACAGATCTTGATTTATTAGTCTTCAAACTCCGCACCGCAATTTTAAATGTATGCTTTATAGTCATTTTCTATTAATCCTACCAAAAAACTGCCTGATTGGCGAACAAAAAAATAAGGGAAGAACAAAATCTTCCCTATAATATTTTTTTATTTTTCAGCACCTGGTATAAAATTCTTGTGAAAATTCTCTAATTTCAATTTGAGTTCATCAATATTTTTCATATCCTTCTTTCTGATAAAAACTAGTCGGTGAAAAGAACTACTACTAAAAACTGATCTTAAGACAAGAGATTCTTCCGCTTTCCAGCACCTTGCTAAAAAAGTATTTACATTTGAATCACTACGTGCGGGAATTTCTAATACCAAACACTCTACAAGTTTCTTGGGATTAATTAAAAAACGATTAGAAAATGAATCAACAATTACTCTTGCTTTGCTTTTCGTTTTTCTTAACTTTTTCACAATATCCTCCTTTTTCAAATATCAAATCCACTTTAATTCATAGCATGTTTTGTTCACAAAAGTCAAACCAAAAACCCGCCCGTCGGCGGGGCATCAGGTGGTGTTGAATATACAGGAAATTTATGTGTTCGGGCAAGAAAAAGAAAAATTAGCC
>JAHJXC010000032.1 GCA_018827845.1 Patescibacteria group bacterium | reverse complement strand
GTCTGGCATGAGATTGCCCATCATTTTGGAATGGATGAGGCGCGCGTGCGCCGAGCAGAACAGAACAGAAGAAAAAAATAACTGGAAAAAATCATAGAAATTGCTAGAATAAGTATTATGTACGCCGTTAAAGTGGGACAATTTGAAGGGCCGATGGATCTGCTGCTTTCCCTTATTGAAAAACGCAAATTTTCCATAAACGACGTTTCTTTGGCTGAGATTACGGATCAGTACGTTGAATATCTAAAAAAACTGCAGAATTTCCCAATAGAGGAAGTAACTTTTTTTATCGTCATTGCCTCCACTTTGATGCTGATAAAATCCCGTTCTCTCATGCCCGGCCTTGAACTGACCGACGAAGAGGAACAAAGCATTGAAGAACTTGAGGAAAGATTGAAATTATACAGGAGGATACGCCAGCTCTCTTTGCATATCAAAAACCTTTTTGGCCGAAATCCTCTTTTTAGCAGAGAAGGATTCAGGGGGATTGAAGTCGGCTTTATAGAACCTGAGGGCTTTGATGTAAAAAAACTGGCTGAAATTTTGAAAGAAATTACTGAAAATCTTCCTGTAAAAGAATGCTTGCCGGAAAAAGAAGTTAAAAAAGTAATCAGTCTGGAAGATAAAATATCAGAGTTAATGAAAAGAATTCAGGAATCCATAGAATTTTCTTTTTCAGAATTTGCCAATTCAAAAGACAGCGAAAAAGAAGAAAGAAAAATTGAAATCATAATCAGTTTTCTGGCTATATTGGAATTAACTAAGCAAGGAATTATAATGGTAAAACAGGCAAAATTATTTGATAATATAAATATCTGCACAATCAATCATGACAAATCTTGATTCACACATAGAAGCGCTTTTATTTTTAAGAGGGGATCCAATGACCACAAAGGAATTGGCAAAAATATTATCTGCAAAAGAAAATGAGATTAAAGATGCCATTAGTATTCTTGATGAAAAATTATCAGACAGAGGAATAAGGCTGATAAGAAAAGATGATTCAGTGGCCCTGGCCACCTCCTTAGAATCTTCAGAAATCTGCAGAAATTTGATAAAAGAAGAGTTTAATCCGGAATTAAGCAAAGCATCTTTAGAAGTTGTTTCTATAATCATCTACAAAAGCCCTATCACCCGCGCTGAAATTGATTATATAAGGGGTGTTAATTCCACATTTACTATCCGCAATCTTTTAATCAGGGGATTAATAGAGAGAATTCCGAATCCGCGCGACAGCCGAGGTTATCTTTACCGGCCGGCTTTCCAGCTTCTCCAACATCTGGGCATTAAAAATATTGAAGAACTTCCTGAATACGACAGCTTTAATAAAAAAATAGAGAATTTTATTAATGAAAAAGAATCTGATAATAATAGCGATATTTAGCGCAGCTTTTTTATTTTTGTATTTTTTGGGAGGGAATACCGCTCAGGCCCCGCTGGAATTTCGAAATGGCACCCCGCCATTAAAAACTGCGCCTTTTGAAAATATTAATTTGGAAGCTAAATCAGCCTATATTTACGATGTTGTGAAGGAAAAATCAATCTTTGAATTAAATGCCGATAGCCAGCTTCCTTTGGCCAGCCTGACAAAATTAATGACTGCTGTTGTGGCCAAAGAAAATATTCCTGAATGGATGCTGATTGATATTGGCGAAGAATCTGTCTTGCAGGAAGGAGACTCGGGCTTTATGCTAGGAGAAAGATGGAAAATCGCAGATCTTATTGATGCCATGCTTATATCCTCCTCCAATGACGCTGCCGCAGCTATCGCTCTCAATTCAGAAGATTTTATTTCTCTGATGAATAAAAAATCCGCAGACTTGAATTTGGTCCAGACTTATTTTTTAAATGCGACCGGCCTTGATTTGACAAATTATCTTTCCGGCGGTTATGGATCTGCTAAAGATGTAGCGAAATTAATGGATTATTTGGTCAAAAAGCATTCTTCCTTGCTTGAAGTCACTCGATATGACTCATTAAAGATAAATTCACGCAATTTTAAAAATACCAATAAATTAATAGAACATCTGCCGGGAATTATAGGCAGCAAGACCGGATTCAGCGATCTGGCTAGAGGAAATCTTGCTGTAGTTTTTGATATGGGATTAGAGCATCCAGTTATTATCGTGGCGCTTGGCTCTTCAGAAGAGGGGAGATTTGAAGACATAGAAAAACTTTATAACGAGACAATAAAATATTTAAATATGCTAGAATAAAAATATGCCCAGTAGTGAAAATTCAAATTAAATTTTGCGAGAAATAATAAATTAATTTAAATTTATCACTGTGGGATAATAAAAAATGAAAAAGGTCAATTTACAAAATTTAGAGAGCAATTTGAATTTCTACTACTGGGTATGATTTTGAATGTTTTGAAAGTTTTTGGGTTATCGTCCTTTGCCTTCTTTTTGGCGGTTTTTTTGACGCCGATTCTTACGCACTATCTTTATAAATACAAAATGTGGAAAAAGAAGGCGAGAAACGAGGCTCTTGGCGGCGGAGAAACTCCTATTTTCAATCAAATGCATAAAGACAAGGAAGTGGGCACTCCAAGAATGGGAGGGATTCTGGTTTGGGCCATTGCTTTGATAATAATTTTGCTTTTCTTTTTTATCTCAAAAATTTTTCCTTCTGATTTAACCAGCAAACTGAATTTCCTGAGCAGAGGCCAGACATGGCTTCCGCTTTTTACGCTTATCACAGCCTCTCTTATAGGATTGATTGATGATGTTCTACAAGTGAGAGGGAAGGGAAGTTATACGGCAGGCGGAATGAGCCTTGCAAAAAGAATTTTAATAGTCATTGTTATCGGTCTTATCGGTGCCTGGTGGTTTTACGCAAAACTGGAAGTGAGTTCAATTATTGTTCCGTTTTTAGGAGAAATTAATCTGGGTTTGCTGTTTATTCCTATTTTTGTTCTTGCTATGCTGGCCATGTTTTCCGGAGGAGTGATTGACGGCATTGACGGCCTTTCTGGAGGAATTTTTGCCGCAATTTTTTCCGCTTACGCTGGCATAGCTTTTTTCCAAAACCAGATTGACCTGGCTGCTTTTTGCGCAGTGATAACAGGAGGATTATTGGCGTTTTTGTGGTTTAATATCCCTCCTGCAAGATTTTATATGGGCGAGACGGGAATTCTGGGGCTCACGACAACGCTCACAGTCGTGGCCTTTCTCACAAAATCTGTTATCGTATTACCGATAATCGCTTTCCCGCTTTTGGCTGCTTCTGGCTCTGTAATAATCCAGCTAATTTCCAAAAAATATTTTCACAGAAAAGTTTTCCTAGTAGCGCCTATTCATCACCATTTTGAAGCGCTCGGCTGGCCTTCATACAAAGTCACCATGCGTTTCTGGGTAATCAGCGTCATTCTAGCCCTCATCGGCATGGTTATAGCATTAATAGGGAAATGAAAAAGTTCCTGTTAAAATTACAGGAACTTTTTTGAATGAACTATCTAATTGAGATAAAAAGTTCTGATAAGGGATTGAGAGTGGCTTGTTCTTTATAAGGATTAAAATATCTGCCTGTCTCAATTAGTTTTTTCAGAACGTCTAATTGAGTTCTTATCCAAGGATGGTCAGAGTCGGCTTCCCACGATGATTTATCTCGTTCCCAAAAAGTCTCAATAGCTTTTCCTAAGCCTAATGGGGACCAAAATTCAATTCTGCCGTCTGTTTGCACTCGCCAGTTTTTGTTTTTAGGATAATAGAAACGAAAAATCTGTTCAAGTTTATTTATCCGTCCACCGCGTGTTAAAATTTCTACATGTATCCAGGATTCAAATTTTTTTGGATCATTTATTACACCTGGCTTTAAGTAATTAAAAATACAGACATGGGCTTTGTCATTAAACGAGGTGCAATAATAGATTATCCTTTCTTTCATCAATTCTTTGAGGTACTGAAAAATAGGATGGATTATTTTAACTGCTGCTTTTTCCTTAATTTCTGATTTTTTGGTTTTTTTCATTTCATATCCTCCTTTTTGTCAAAGAATTTCTATCTAAATTCATAGCATCTGGGTGTGAATAAGTCAATGGCAGACTCAATCGACAACGGTTGTCGATTCTAATCTAAAACAATATCATTTATTATATCTTTTGATTCTTCAGACCAACTCTGTAGAAATATTTCATATTCTTTTCTATTTTTAAATTGATTGAGTATTATTTCGGTGCCAGATATAATTTCATCTTGATAATTTTCATTTAGAAAATATCTTAAACTTGACCATGGATAATCCAAAAGTTTTTTCCTTACTAAATTCCAATTTTTAAGTTTATGATTTCTCCAATTCTTATTCTCCAAAAAATCTAATGGATTAAGATGAATATAAAGGGAAAGATGAAGTAGATATTCATTGATAGAAATATGTTTTGATTTAAAAAGACTTTCAAAAAGAGGACCGGATCTGTCATTTTTAATATTGATATATTTTGCTATTGAAATATTACATCTATGAATAAAACTTGTAATTCCATTCTCTGCCCTTTCTTTCAAGAGGAGGTGATAATGGTTAGGCATAATAACATAGCATAAAATATCTACTAGTTTTTTACCCCGATTAATAATTTTCAAAACATCTTCCATGGTTGCATTTTTGTTATTTCTTAAAAATAAAAAGGCTTCGCTTGCTTTTGTTGAGTTGGCAATAAAAAAAGCCTGGTTAAGTCTGCGGGCATTTTCGGTGTTTTTAAATTCAGGCAAGTTAAAGATAGTTCGGTTGTAGATATGATAATATTCATTTGGCACAAAACTTTCTTTTCTTAGCATATCTTATTATAATCGACAACCGTTGTCGATTCAAGTTATCTGTGAATAAGTCAATGGCAGAATGCATAAGCATTTTTTAGGAAATATTGTATAATAATCCTATGGCTTCTTATGATGTCATAATTAGAAATGGGACGGTTTTTGACGGCAAGGGAAATAAGCCCCAGAAGATTGATGTTGGCATACGAAATAACAAAATCAAAAAAATCGGGGATTTAGGCATGGAAAGAGATGCGGAAATAATTGATGCCACGGACAAATATGTCTGTCCGGGTTTTATTGACCTGACAAACCATTCTGACACTCACTGGACCCTTTTTTCTCACCCTCGCCAGGAAAGTTTAATAAGGCAGGGGATTACCACAATTCTGGGAGGAAACT
>JAHJXC010000031.1 GCA_018827845.1 Patescibacteria group bacterium | reverse complement strand
GCCAAAAAACTCCTTCTCATGTGCAAGGCTGAGCCTTGCACAATTTATATTGTCTATGAGCAAAATGGCTGAATCTACTTTGGGTTTTGGAGAGAAATATTTTGCTGCTACGGCTCGCACAATTCTTGGCTGGCCATAGGCTTTAACAGCAATAGAAAGAATGCTCTCTTTGCCATCTTTGGCCACAATCCTCTCTGCTACCTCTTTTTGCATCATCACTACAATCAGCGATGGCTGAAAATCAGACTGGAGAAAATTTCTCAAGAAACGCGATGTAATATAATATGGAATGTTTGCTACGATTTTATAATTTCCAAATCCCAATTTACCTGCCCGAAATGCTTCGCATAACGATGCAGGCGGGCAATTTCCAAACAAATCCCAAATATCAAATTTCAAAATGTCGCCATGGACGATAGATAAGTTTTTTGTGTTTTTAAATTTTTTCTGCAAGTATTCCACGAACCTATTATCTTTTTCAACTGCAATCAGTTTGCCTTGAGGAATTTTTTCCAAAATCGCCTCGGTTAAAATTCCCTTGCCCGGACCCACTTCCAAAATTATATCATCCGGTTTTAATCCAGCGGCGCGAACAATCTCTTCAACAATTTTTCTTGAAGTTAAAAAATTTTGACCTAGATATTTTATCGGTTTCACACTTTATTTTATCAGTTTTTTAATGTATTTCAAAAACTTTTATTCAGCAATTTCCATGCCAAATTTTTGCGGTTTCCTTAAAACCACCTGATAATACTGGCAAAATTTATCAATATCGCCCAGATGTTCGTTGAGAATCTTATGCAATTCCTCTTCTTTTATTTCCCAATACATATGAACCATTCTGTTTCTATATCCTGCCAGTTTTTTGTTTCTTTCAGCAAAATCTTTCGGGATAATTTTATTTCTCCCCAAACTCTCAATGATCTCTTGGTAGTCTTTTGTTCTAACAGGCAGGCGCGAAAGAATATGCGTTCCTATTGTTAAAACGCCTTCCAACGACCTTCTAAAATAATGTTCTGCAAGCCCAAAATTCCTAGAGTCGGATTTGAATTCTTTCAAACTCATTTCAGCAAGCGGACCAATTTCTTTCATGCTATTTTGGATATCAGCTATAAGGTTTCTTATTCTGATTGCATCAATTGGTGCGTATTTCATATTGAAGTCGCGCCTTGAATTAAGGCCTCGTTAAAAATATTCTCAATAAATCTAAAATCAAAATAATTATGCATCGTTCTCTCTTTGTAATCAGCGGTGGACTTGAGGGAGTCCTGATATAAAACAATCCCATCTCTTGATGCTTTATACTGCATGCTCACGGGCGCGAACTGCAGAAAGACAATGTCAAATTCGTGCGCTCGCATTTTAAGACGCTTTCTGAGATAATTCTTGGGTAAAACTTCAACAAAAATATCGTATAATTGGCTATACGCTTTCAAGGTGTTGTCTCTGTATTTTTCAGGCTGCTCAAAAACAACGCCAATGTCAAAATCGCTCATCGGACCCGGCCTATCTTCCGCCCGAGAGCCAAAAAGATAGACGATTTCCACGCCCAATTTCTTAAAAATATCTATGTGTTTTTTGCTTAATTTAATCTTTTTCATTGATTTAAGAATAGCAAATCCAAAAAATATGTCTATAACCTACAGATACTCTACAATCTCTTCTCCGCCGGCTGGCGGATTTTCATATTCTTCCATTTTTAATAAATGATCCGGGATGTCTGAAAGAAACTGCGATGGCATATTCAACTGCCTGGCGCCGAAAATCGTGCGCGAAACACTGAAAGACAGAAAAACTTTTTCTTTTGCGCGCGTCAATGCAACGTAAAACAATCTTCTCTCCTCTTCATCTTTATCATGCCTGTCATCGCCAAAACCCGCGTGCGGAAACAATCCTTGTTCCAGCCCGACCACAAAAACATTTTCAAATTCCAAACCCTTGGCAGAATGAACTGTCATCAATCTTACTGCCTTTTGTTTTTTATTATACGAATCCTGGTCGCTAAGCAAACTTATATCAGTAATCATTTTCTCCGTTCCCTCAGGCGGATTAAATTCATCATAACGGCTGGCAATAGTTGCCAGTTCTTTTATATTTTCCAACCGCTCCAAATCATCACTCCCTCCAGATTCCAAATGCTCCTGATAGCCCGTTTCTTTAAGAATAAAACGGATAACATCAGAAGGCTTGCTTTTTTTTATTTCTTCTCTAATTTCATCAAGCAAATTAAGAAAAATTTTTATTTTTTTCTTTGCCTCAGCCGGCAATTCTTTATTGGCAAAATAATTTAGAATAGTTGTTTTGCCGATTCCGCGCAGGGGCACATTAATAATCCTTTTAATATCAATAAGATTTTGGGGATTAAGCGACGCCCGAATATAAGCCAAAATGTCCTTTATTTCCTTGCGTTCGTAGAATTGAACGCCCAAAACCTGGTGCGGTATGCCGTGCTTCAAACACGCTTCTTCTATAATTCTTGACTGGAAATTTGCCCGATACAAAACCGCGATTTCACAAGGTTGAACCTTCAAAGAAGGTTCAACCTTGGAAGAAAGTAAATCTTTTATTTTGTGCGTCACGAATTCCGCCTCCTCTTCTTCGTTCATTGCTTCAAACAAAGATATTTCCGCGCCCTTTTCTTTTGTGGCCAAAAGTTTTTTTGGTTTGCGCATTTTATTTTTCTCAATCACCTTAGCAGCAGCTTCAAGAATGTTCTGGGTGGAGCGGTAATTCTCTTCAAAAATAATGGAAACGTGGTTAGGAAAATCTTTTTCAAAATTTATAATGTTTCTGAAGTCAGCGCCGCGCCAGCCATAAATTGCCTGGTCAATATCGCCAATGGCGCAGATGTTTTTATGTTTGTCCCCTAGAATTTTTGAAAACTCGTATTGGCTTTTGTTTGTATCCTGATATTCATCAATTAAAATGTATTGCCAAAAATTCTGATAATAATCTCGCACTTTCTCGTCTTTTTTCAAAAGCAGAACTGTTTTTAAAACAAGGTCGTCAAAATCCAGGGCGTTTTGTTTTTTTAATTGCTCTTCATATTTGTCCCAAATTTTTTGCAAAGTGTGCGGAAAAAATCCGTCTTCAATAAAATTAGAAAAATCCTTATTGGTAATCAGATCGCCCTTGTATCGGGAAATAATGACTTGCATTTTGTTCGGCTGGAATTGCCGCGGGTCTAAATTCAAATCTTTCATTGCGTTTTTTATAACAGATAGGCTATCTTCTTTGTCTAAAATAGTAAAATTTTTTATCACTTCAATACTTCTTCCGCTTTTGCGAAGGATATAGGCGCAGAGTGAATGAAAGGTGCTGACGAAGGGAGTAGTCAGTCGTGAGCCTGCCTTGCCGGCAGGCAGGTAGTCAGTAGCCAGTAATAATTTATTTATTCTTTGTTTCATTTCTTCAGCTGCTTTGTTAGTAAAGGTGATGGCCAGGATACGCTCTGGCTCTACTCCTTGGCTGACCAGATGAGCCACTCTATAAGCAATGGCTTTGGTCTTGCCTGCGCCTGCTCCAGCCAAAACTAAAAGCGGACCGTCTTTATGCAAAACCGCCTGCTTTTGTGCATCATTAAGTTCTTGGAATAAATCCATAAAAACAATGATAACATAAAAACCTGCTTGCACCGTAGCAAAACTTGTTTTTGCTACGGTGTGGATAACTAATTGACCTTTCAAGGCCAAGAGAATAAAATATAGTTGTGTTTCAATTCGGTTATTGGTCGAAAAGTCCTTATTTTTAACCGTTTTTGTCGATAATTACCAAAAACACCTTTAATTTAGGCTTATTTCTACTAACTCACAAAGCCCCGTAGTGAAGGGAACCTCTACTACAGGGCAAAGCCCTGAAGATCCCTATGGCAAGCGAGAGCAGGGCCATATAAAGAAGGTTTTGGGTTTTTTAAGTAAAACCCTTATATTTTTAATGTTTTTAGGATGGACTTTTTCCGCTCCACCGGCCTCTGCCGGCTTATTTTCTTTTTTAGAAGGTCTTTTTAAAACTAGCGAGGTTGCGCAAGAAAAACCCGTGTATAATTCCCAGACTTTGGCCTTGCTTGAAAACACAAACACCCCTGGCATGGAAGCTGGCGGAATAGGAGGCGGAGACATTACCATTATTAACCAAAATGCACTTTTGCCAGACTCGGGCCCCTTAGGAACAATTGCGGATATTAGAACCCAAAAACCAAAACAGGACCAAATCAGTGTCTACGTTGTTAGAAACGGAGACAATCTTTCCCAAATTGCCGAGATGTTTGGGGTTTCTATAAATACCATTATTTGGACCAATGATCTGAAAAGAGGCAGTTTAATCACGCCAGGACAAACTTTAATTATTCTTCCTATTTCCGGGGTGCAATACACTGTACAAAAAGGAGACACTTTAGCCAGTATTGCCAAAAAATTAAAAGGCGATATTGATGAAATAATTCAATTCAACGGCCTGACTGAAAATCAGCAATTAGCCGAAGGCGATACCGTTGTCGTGCCCAATGGAGCATATGAGACGCCGGCTATATCAAGTTCTAATTCTAATTCTATAACACCGGTTCGGGGATATAATAATGTTTCTTATTCCGGATATTATATGAGACCGATTGATGGCGGCAGAAGGTCGCAGGGGCTCCATGGATATAATGCGGTTGATTTGGCTGATTCCTGCGGAACGCCTGTTATGGCTTCAGCCAGCGGAGATGTTGTTATTGCCCGCAACTATGGATGGAATGCCGGTTATGGAAATTATGTAGTGATAACTCATCCCAATGGCACCCAGACTCTTTATGCTCACTTGAACAGCGTTATTGTTTCAGCTGGGTGGCATGTGGTAAAAGGGCAGGTCATCGGCTACATTGGCACCACTGGACGCTCAACCGGCTGCCATGTCCACTTTGAAATCCGCGGCGCCAGGAATCCTTTCTAATTTTTTAATTCTGTTTTTATAGTTTAACTATATAAGTCTCTAAAAATTTCTCAATTGCTTTTATTGTTTCCTTTCTTATTTTAGGATTGCTTTCAGCCACCCATTTTGCAAAATTATATAGCTCTTTATCATCAACTCGTATCCATTTTTTGTTCTTGGATAAAAAATACAAAAGAGTAGTCATAGCGATCCTTTTATTGCCGTTTTGAAAAGGGTGATTTTTTATCATTAAATAAAACAAAACAGCGACTTTCTCATTAAAACTTTTATATAATCCTTTTTTTCTAAAAGCCTGAAAAGGCGTAGCCAAACAACTTTCTAAAATATTAGGAAAACGAGAACCAAAATCAGGAATCGGCTCGTCCCATTCTAAAAAATTCTTAGCCAAAAAATAAGCCGTGTAT
>JAHJXC010000030.1 GCA_018827845.1 Patescibacteria group bacterium | reverse complement strand
ATTCCAAAAAATTATCTTCCGTTTGCCAGTCAACATCCAGGAACTCAATTACGTGATGATAAAAATATAAAAAGAAATAGGGTCCTCAGATAAATGAGGACCCATTTTTTGTTATTTTCGTATTAGTTTGCCGGCATCACTAATGAGGCTCTGGATAGCTAAATATTGTGGATTTTTAATCATGGCTATCCAATCAGCCATGTTATATGCTCCTACACCAACACCAATTACAAAAACTATCAGGGAGATTATGCAGACAATTCCAGCAGCCGTTGCGAAGTCTTCTTCGTCTCGTTTATCATACACAAAAATGAGCTTGAGAGAAATTAGAGTTATAAGGAGAACGACGATTTCAAATATGCTCCAGCTGATTAACCAAGTCAGGCCTTTAATATATGCCTGCTTAATATAATACGGGAAGATTTTTTCAACTGTCATCCCCAGCGTATTCGCCAACTCTTCAATTAATTTAGATACTGTACCTCCTGCGCTTTCAAGAAGTTCTTTTGTATTTTGACCAACATCAACAGTGGCTTTTACATCCATCTGATACACCTCCTTTCTGTTATAAATTTAATGATTTTAAAAATCATTTCGATCCAATATTATACTAGCAAATTTGTTTATTCTTGTCAAGGGTGATTTTGGGGAGGAAATACGGCATAATTTAGGTGATGATTAAACGAATTATCTTTGATATTGTGCTATTTGGAAGTTTGTTTTTAGCGCCGTGGTGGGTGACGGTTGGGCTGGGGATTTTGGGTTTGATTTTGTTCGGAAATTTTTGGGAGGCAATACTTGCTGGATTTATTATTGACGCTTTTTACTCTCTGCCCGAGCAAAAATTCTTTGCCCGTTTCGGCGTTTTTTCAATCAGCGCTTTAATTCTATTTTTTATTTTCAATTTTATAAGAAAAAAAATACGCTATGTTTAGAAGAAAAAGAAGAAAGAAGAAAGAAGAAATTTATCCGGATGAGATTTTTCTTGATTCCCAAAACCTTCCTCAATTTGACACCTATCAGATGGAGGGCAGAATTGAGAAGTCAATAAGTAAAAAATCGTTCGTTGCTTTGTCCGTGGCCTTTCTGGTTATTGCCCTGGTTTTTGCAACAAAAATTTTTTCTTTGCAGGTTTTGGACGGCGAAATTTATGCCCAAAGAAGCGAGAATAACCGTCTGAACAAAACTTTTATTCTTCCCAATAGAGGGATTATATATGACAGAAATGGAGAAAAATTGGCCTGGAATGACTTTGATTCAAGAGTTTATACAAACCTTGATGGCTTCAGCCATGTTTTAGGATACATCGGCCTGCCGTCAGAAGAAGATCTAAAAAGTAAAGAAGGAGTTTTAATGGAGGCGATGATTGGCAAGCAAGGCATTGAAAAAGTTTATGGGGATATTTTGTTCGGCACACCAGGAATGAAAATTATTGAGGTTGATTCCCAAAACAATGTTATTTCTGAAAGCATTCAGCAATGGCCTCAGGATGGCAAAGATGTAAATATTTCCATAGATTCAAAAATACAGTCAGAATTTTTTAAAATCATTAAATCAGTTGCTCAAGACAGAGGATTCCAGGCTGGAACAGGAATGTTAATGAATGTTAATAACGGAGAAATACTTTCTTTGGCCAGTTATCCGGAATATAATTCGCAAATCATTTCCAAGGGAAAGGATATAGAAAAAATTAATGAATTTATTAATGATAAAAACAAGCCGTTTTTAAACAGGGCCACATCCGGCCTTTATGCTCCCGGCTCCATAATAAAACCTCTTATTGCTCTTGTTGCTTTGAACGAAGGAATTATTACGCCGGAAAAACAGATTTTAAGTACAGGAAGTATTTCCATTCCCAATCCTTATTTTCCAGGCAAGTTCAGTGTTTTTAAGGACTGGAAAGCCCACGGCTGGGTGGATATGAGAAGGGCTATTGCTGTTTCTTCAGACGTTTATTTTTATGAAATTGGGGGCGGATTTGAGGGACAGAAAGGCTTGGGCATTAACAAAATTGAAGAATACACAAAGATATTTGGTTTTGATTCTGCAACAGGAATAGATCTGGATGGCGAAGAAATAGGCACTGTGCCCAACCCAGAATTAAAAGCAAAATCAGATCCGTCAGATCCGATGTGGAGAATAGGGGACACTTATAATGCTAGTATTGGCCAGGGATATTTTCATATAACTCCAATAGAAATGCTGGTTTATGTTTCAGCTCTGGCAAATAAAGGAAAAATCATCCAGCCCCATCTTGTTCTGGATGATTCGCAAAATAATTCACGTGTGATCCGCGAAATTAATATCCCCAAGGATTATTTTGATGTTATTCATGATGGAATGAGAATGTCAGTAATAGAAGGCACTGCCAGCGCCTTGGCAGTGCCGAGCGTTGCTATTGCAGCAAAAACAGGAACTGCTGAAATTGGCGGAGCGAAAAAATATGTGAATTCATGGGTGATAGGGTTTTTCCCGTACCAAAATCCGAAATATGCTTTTGCGGTGGTGATGGAAAGAGGGCCGTATAGCAATCTCGTCGGCGCCCCCTTTGTAATGCGCCATCTCATAGATTTGATGAGTATTTACACGCCGGAGTATTTAGAATAGCTCAAATAAGTAACGAGTTTAATAAAAAAATAATAAAATTAAAAACAACACATAAATTTTGCTATAGCGTAAACATTGTGTTAGTATAAAATTATAGATAAAAATGAAAACGAAAAAGCAAGGAATAAAATCTATCAGAGATAATTATTCCAAGGGAGAATTAGCAAAGGAGATTTTAAAAGGATTGGCAGTTGGCGGATTAATTATTGCCAGTTTCGCATTGCCGAATCTTCCGCAGGTCTTTCATTTATTCGGAGTAAAAACTTCTCGTGAACGGTATAAAATGAATCGCATTCTTCAGAATCTTGAGAAACAGAAATTAATTGATATTTATGAAAAAGGCGAGGACATGGTTATGGAAATTACTGAGAGGGGCAAGAAAAGAATTTTAAAATATAAATTTGACGAGATAGTTATTGCTAGGCCGAAAAAATGGGATGAGTATTGGCGGATGATTATTTTTGATATTCCGGAAAGATATAAAAAGGGCAGGGACGCACTGACTAAAAAATTAAAAGAAATGGAAATATACCCTCTTCAAAAAAGTGTTTTTATTTGTCCATTTGATTGTCGGAATGAAGTTGATTTTGTAAGCGAATTTTTTGACGTAAGAAAATTTGTTCATTATTTTGTAGTAAAGGAAATAGACGAGAAAGATGAGAATTTTTTGAGGAGATATTATAATCTTAAATAAATTTTTTATGAAAATGACACAAAGATCTCGCTATAGCGTAGAGATTGGGATAGTTGACAAAATAGCATTGGGTTTGGTATAATTAAAGCGGATTAAAAACAGGGAAAATTTTAGAAACCAAAAAGACAAAGGAGGAGTAATAAGATGGAGATATTTTGGGCGACAGTGATAGTTATAGTAGGATGTTTATTGATAAATTTGTTTGTCGTTGGGATAGAAGTTAAATGGGGACCAATTAACAAGCTTTGGGACATCTTAGTACGTCCTACTGATAGAAAGATACTCACTACAAAAAGTAGTATTGTAATGAAAATATTTTTTTTGTTAACTTGGCCTGCCGCAGTTATCGGACCTATTGTTATTGGTGTGATTAAATGGTTAACAATTCTTCTTTGGAGGTTAATAAAATTGGTCCCAAAATTCTTTCAGTTCTTTTTCAATGGTTTTACTTTAAAGGGCGCTCGGTGAGCGCTCTTTTACTTTTTATTAGTAAAATATTATAATAATATCTATGAGTCTTGAAGATATTCGCAACGAACGGATTAAAAAATTAGAGATTCTTAAAGAAAAAGGAGTTGATCCTTACCCGGTTTCTGTGAGCCGTGATTTTTTGATTTCCGAGGTCCTTAAGGATTTTTCCAAACTTTCAAAAAAGAAAAAACATTCCTATGTGGTTGGCAGAATAATGGCCATAAGAGAACATGGCGGTTCAATCTTTTTTGATATAAATGACGGCTCCAGCCAAATGCAGGCGTATCTAAAAAAAGATGAGGCAGGTGAGGAGCAGTTTTCTCTTTTTAGAGAAACAGTTGACATGGGCGATTTTGTAGAACTCAAGGGTAGTTTTTTTGTCACAAAGAAAAAAGAAAAAACTATTAAAGTTTCCCAATGGAGAATGTCAGCCAAAAGTTTAAGACCGTTGCCAGCACAGTGGTATGGATTACAAGATACAGAGGAGCGTTTCAGAAAGCGCTATTTGGATTTACTAATGAACAAGGAAGTCAAAAAAAGATTTTTACTGCGTTCCAAAATAATTTCTGAGATAAGAAATTTTCTGGACAAAGAAGGTTTTTTGGAAGTGGAGACGCCAATATTGCAACTAGTGGCTGGAGGCGCCTTGGCAGAACCATTTACAACTCACCACAATGCTCTTGATATTGATTTATACCTGCGCATTGCGCCGGAGCTTTATCTAAAGGAGTTGTTAATCGGAGGAATAACAAAAGTTTATGAAATAGGCAGAAGTTTCAGAAATGAAGGAATCGATGCCACGCATAATCCGGAGTTTACAATGATAGAAGTATATGAGGCATACAGAGATGCTCAATATCTGCAGAAGTTTATAGAAAAAGGCATAAAAGCAATTACAAAGAAAATTTTAGGCAAAAATGACATAGAATTTAATGGCAACAAAATCTCAATGTCAAAAAAGTTTAATATTCTTAGTTATTATGATGTCTTAAAAAAATACGCCCTTCTTCTAGACCCTGCAAATTCCAGCAGGGAAGATATAGCCTTAAAAGCAAAACAATTTGGCATAGATGTAAGGGATTTTGAAACAAAAGAAAAGATAATGGACAATCTTTTTAAAAAACTGTGCCGGCCAAAAATAATCCAGCCGACTTTTGTTATTGATTATCCTGTTGGCACTTCTCCTTTAGCCAAAAGAAAATCAAAGGAGAATAATTTAATTGACAGGTTTCAGTTAATAATAGGGGGGCTGGAAGTTGTAAATGGCTTTTCCGAACTCAATGATCCAATTGATCAAAAGGAGAGATTTGTAGAGCAAGATAAAGCTAAAGAAAGAGGGGAAAAAGAGATTTCTCCGAGCGATGAGGATTATCTTGAGGCAATGGAATATGGCATGCCTTTAGCCAGCGGGCTGGGCATTGGCATAGACCGGCTAATAATGCTTTTAACAGACACCCACAACATCCGCGAAGTAATACTTTTTCCAACTTTAAAACCAAAATAAAATTTCTAATTTCTAATTTCTAATATTGACTGTGGAAGTTATCCACAGTTTTTGTTTTGGAAAATATAGGGAAGTGGTGTATAGTGTTAATAAAGTGGTGAATTGTGGATAACTATGTGGATAATGTGGATAACTTAAAATATGCTTATAGGAGAATATAAACACAGCCTTGATCCTAAGAAAAGAATGGCTATTCCAGCCAAATTTAGAAAAGAAATAGGAGACAAAGTTGTTATTACTAGAGGATTGGACCAATGCCTCTTTGCTTATCCGATGCCAGAGTGGGAAAAGGTGGCCGAAAAACTCAGCGAGCTTCCGACCGGCTCAGCTGACACCCGAAACTTCGTCCGCCTTTTCCTCTCAGGGGCAACAGACGTAGAACTAGACTCTTTGGGCAGAATCTTGATTCCTGACAACTTGAAAGAATTTGCCGGCCTTAAAGAAAAAGTTGTCATAGTCGGCGTTCATAAACGGCTGGAAATATGGAATGAAGAAAATTGGGAATCATACAAAGAACGTATTGAAAAACAAACTGACATGCTGGCAGAAAAATTAGGGGAGCTAGGAGTATATTAAAACATGCATACCCCGGTTCTTTTAAAAGAAGTAATAGAATATTTGAAACCCGAACCGGGCGATATTATTCTGGATGCAACAATTGACGGGGGAGGACATGCAGAGGCAATAATGCAAAAGATTGGCAAAACAGGAACACTTATAGGAATTGATCAGGATGCGGTGATTCTTGAAAATCTCAAATCTCAAATCTCAAATCTCAAAAATAATGTAATTTTGATAAACGGAAATTTTAGGAATTTAGATGAACTTTTAAAAAATAATAATATAGAAAAAATAGATGGCGCTATCTTCGATCTTGGAACGAGCATGCTGCAACTAGAAGAATCTGGCAGGGGATTCACTTTCCAAAAAAACGAACCGCTTCTTATGACTTACAAGTCAGACATAAACAGCACTGACCTTATTGCTCAAGATATTGTCAATAAATGGAGCGAAAAAGATATTACAGACATTTTGTATAAATACGGAGAAGAAAGATTTAGCAGGCGGATTGCAAAAAATATTGTTGATATCCGGGAAAGAAAAGAAATAAAAACAACATTTGACCTGTCAGAAATAATAAGATTAAGCGTACCGTCTTTTTACAGAAATAATCAGCGATTAAACTGCTGCACTAAAACTTTCCAAGCACTGCGCATAGCCGTAAATGATGAATTGAATGCCATAGAAGAAGGGTTAAGCAAGGTATGGAAATTATTATCTGCTGAATCAAGATTGGTTGTAATATCTTTTCATTCACTAGAAGACAGAATCGTTAAGAACTTTTTCAAGGAAAAATCAAAAAAAGAAGAATTATTGATTTTAACAAAAAAACCAATAATTCCATCACAAGAAGAAATAATATCAAATTCTTCTTCGCGAAGCGCAAAACTAAGAGCAATAGAAAAATATGGTAAGGGCAATTAAAACAATTTCATCAAAAGAGATGGAAAACCAGAAAAAGATTTTTGGCTTGATTATGATTGCCATAATTATGATTGGAATTTTATATGTTTATTTTGCAGGAACCACTATTTTTCAAATAATAAATAAAAATAACAATACAAAACATTTTCAAACTATCAGTTTTCAATATCAGCAATTGGAAGAAAATTATCTTAAGCTCATTGACGAGGTTGATTTGGATTACGCACGTTCCTTAGGATTTGTTGAGCAAAAAAAGGGTGATTTTGCGGTTCGCCAGACCACTGTCGCCCAGCGCTAATAATTTATGAAGGACAATTTTGTTTTTCGTATCAGGATTATTTATATCCTTCTTTTTATCTTTGGATCGGTTATTCTAACGCGCCTTTTTTTTGTTCAAGTTGTCCGCCATGATTATTATAAAGAACTTGCGAATCAGCAGTATTTTGCTTCTCCTGCCCAATATTTTGACAGGGGGTCAATCTTTTTCAAGGATAAAAACGGCCAATTGATTTCAGCCGCCGCTATAAAAGAGGGATTTTTGCTGGCTATCAACCCGAAATTAATAGAAAATCCAGAAGAGATATGCGATAAACTTTCGCAAATTATAGATTTAGACAAAGACTTATTTTTCAAAAGCGTTGACAAAAAAGACGACATTTATGAGGAAATAGCCCATAAAATCAGCAGAGAAAATGGAGAGGAAATAAAAAAGTTAGGATTGAAAGGAGTGAATGTTTATTCTGAAAGATGGCGTTTTTATCCTGGAGCCAACTTGGCCTCAAGGGTTTTAGGTTTTGTAGGATATAACGGAGATAAATTGGAAGGAAGATACGGGTTGGAAAAATTTTATGAATCTGTTTTAGGAAGAGGAGACGAAGGAGAGTTCATAGCCAATTCGTTTGCAGAAATTATTATGGATATTAAAAAAGTCATTTCCGGCACTTCGCTAAAAGGAGACATTGTTTTAACCATTGATCCGGAGGCGCAAAATTTTTTAGAAAATTCCTTGCAAGCCACTCTTGAAAAATACGAAGCAGAGATGGCCGGCGGGCTGGTAATAGATCCGCGGACCGGGAAAATATTGGCCATGGCTGTAAAACCCGATTTTAACCCCAATTATTATGGGGAAGAAAAAGATTTATCATTATTTCTAAATCCAATTACTCAGAATGTTTTTGAAATGGGTTCTATTATGAAGCCATTGACTCTGGCTGCTGCCCTGGATCAGAATAAAATTATTCCTGAGACTACTTATGACGATAAGGGATATGTTGTCTTAAACAATAAAAGAATTGAAAACTATGACGCCAAAGCCAGAGGAGTCGTAAATATGCAGGAGGTTCTGAATCAATCTCTTAATACAGGCGCTGTTTTTGTTATGCAAAAATTGGGCAAGGAAAAATTCAAAGAATATATAATCAATTACGGCCTGGGAGAAAAGACCGGCATTGACTTGCCTGATGAAATTACAGGATTAATTTCCAATTTGGACAGCGGCCGGGATATTGAATTTGCCACTGCTTCTTTTGGCCAGGGCATTGCTGTAACGCCGATTGAAATGGCCGCGGCTCTTTCAACTCTTGCTAATGGCGGCATATTGATGACGCCTTATGTTGTTGAAAAAATAAAACCGGAAGAAGGAATAGAAAAAATTACAGAAAAAAATGAGCGCCGCCAGGTCTTAAAAAAAGAAACATCAGAAGAAATTAGCAGAATGCTTGTCAGAGTGGTGGATGAAGCGCTTTTGGGAGGAATTTATAAAATGGAGCATTATACTGTTGCTGCTAAAACAGGAACAGCCCAGATTTCCGGGGCAAGAGAAGGAGGATATAGCGAAAGTGAATATACTCACACTTTTTTCGGGTACGCCCCTGCCTTTGATGCAAGATTTTTAACCTTCTTGTTTCTGTCAAAACCGCAGGGAGTGCGCTACGCATCTCATTCTTTAACAGAACCGTTTATGAACATTACTAAATTTTTATTAAATTATTATCAAGTTCCGCCGGATAGATAATTAATATGAGAAATAAAAATTATGACAAAGTTTTTCTGATAACCGTTTGCCTTATGATATTGGCCGGCCTTTTCATTCTTGTTTCTGCTTCCATGGGTTTATTGAGCCGGGAAGGAGCCAGTTTTTCCAGCATTGTCATTAAACAAATGGCCCTTGGGTTAGGTCCAGGCATTGTTCTTTTCTTGATAGCCAGTAGAATCCATTACAAAAAATGGAAAAGATTCGCTCTGCCGCTCTTTATTTTTTCTTTTCTGCTTATGCTTTTGGTTTTTGAACCACATCTTGGTTTTAGCCATGGAGGAGCAAAACGCTGGATCAGTTTTGGATCTTTCACTTTCCAGCCGTCAGAAATCTTGAAATTTGCTTTCATCATCTATCTCGCATCCTGGCTTAGCAGCCGCAAGGATGATGTCAAATCGTTCAAGTTTGGTTTTCTTCCTTTTTTGATTATCACTGGTTTTGTCGGTGCGCTTTTGGTTTTAGAGCCGGATATCGGCACCTTGGGTGTTATAGCTATTACTGCCGCGCTTATGTTCTTTGTGGCTGGAGGCAGATTCAGCCAAGTTGCTTTATTGATTTTTTTAGGCGTGGCTGTTCTTTATGTTTTGATACTTATAAAACCGCATGCCATGTCCAGAGTAACTGTTTTTTTAAATCCTTCTGTTGATCCGCAGGGCATAGGATATCAGCTTAGGCAGTCATTGATTGGCATTGGATCAGGAGGAATTTTTGGCAGGGGATTTGGAATGAGTATTCAGAAATTCAATTATCTTCCCGAGCCCATAGGTGATTCAATTTTCGCTGTTTTTGCAGAAGAGTTTGGCTTTATAGGAAGTTTATTTTTATTGGGATTATTTCTTTTTTTTCTTTATCGCGGTTTTCGGATAGTTATGCGCTCCCCTGATTCCTTTGCCAGACTCTTGGGTTCGGGAATTGTTATGCTGATAATAATCCAGTCATTTATCAATATCGGATCAATAATCGGCATTGTGCCTCTGACTGGATTGCCTTTGATTTTCATCAGCCAGGGCGGTTCAGCGCTTGCAATGGCCCTCGCCAGCATGGGTATATTGCTCAACATCTCCAAAAACGGGTAATGTTTGGAGATTCAATCTCCAAACAACAATGTCAACCTGCCACGTTGACCTGCCACGTTGACGTTGAAGAGAATCGCGTTATATAATAGATTTAAAGAGAATCAATCATCAAAAGCACCTTTAAAATTGAATAAGGAGGTTAGGTATGATGGAAGCAAATTTTTTCAAGGACTATATGATAGTAACGATAATATTAGTACTCTCTCTCTTTCCCTTTCTCCTACTCTTTCTTGATATATTAATGAGAGGAGTCCCATCTCGGGAAAGACTTCAAAATCAACCCGTAGAAGCGGGCATTACATGGACAAAAGAAGCTTTTCAATCAGCAAAAAAAAGAATCTTGATAGTAGGAGGTGAAGGTAATCCCAGATATTACCTTTCTCAGGGCTTCTTGAAAGAAATTGAAGAGGCATTATCAAGAGCAGTAAGAGTGGATGTTATATTAGGCCCCCAGTTATGTATTCCT
>JAHJXC010000029.1 GCA_018827845.1 Patescibacteria group bacterium | reverse complement strand
GCCTGCTTGTGAAATTTAGAAATTTCAATGGCCTGGGCTATATTATTATGAAAAGGATTCTGAAAATCCAAATCATATTTTTCCTTCTTGCCATCTACTGCTAATCTGGCCAGAGACCCTACCATCATTTCCCTGTTCTGGAATTTTCCAAATTTGGCTGTAGAATATTCACGCAATTCTTCTTCTATATTCTCTTTGTATTCTTTTATAAGGACGCTGCCAATTTTATTTGAAATAATTTTATCTTCAGAGTGGGCAACCATTTCCAAGTCAACTTTCAGTTCCGGGTATTTGATTTTTGAGAAAAATTCGGCTGTCCATTCTGCACTACCTCTTGTCTCTTCCAGTTTTTCTAAGAGTTTTTCTAAATCATTTTTAGAAGGAATCTTATGAAAACCGCCGATAGCAGTGGTAATAGGATGCACGTTTCGTCCAGCAACAGTATAAGCAATTTCATCCCCTGCTTCCTTAAGAGCCAGGGCCTTGGCAAAAGATTGAGGATCTTTTTTAGCAAGCTCTGTTCCCCTGTCAATACCCGCATAATCCGGCAAAACAAGGAAAAACAAATGGAGGACGTGGCTCTGGATCATTTGTCCGCAGTTCATTAGATCGCGAAGTAATCTTGATGTTTCATTTATTTTTATTCCATATGCGTCCTCAACTGCTCTAAGTGAAGCAAGATTATGGGCAATGGGACAGACTCCGCAAATGCGCGGAGTAATCCAGTGCGCCTCTTCAGCTAGTCTGCCAACCAAAATACCTTCAAAAAGCCGTTCTCCTTCATGGATATGGAGTTTGACAGTCTCGTTGCTCCAATCAATCTTCAGACTCCCGTGCCCTTCAATTTTCGCTATAAATTCATTTGTGATCATTGATTTCTTTGCTCCTGCTGTGGAACATTGTTAAATACCTCTCGACCTCGTTTTTATCAGTTATTTTTTCTAGGATTTTAATAAGAGCCGGAATATTTGCCTCTTCGCGGATGCCGAAACAGCCGTAACAGGGCGAACCGCCGGAAATGCAGATTGCCTTGCATCCACCTTGAGTGATTGGTCCTAAGCATGGCTTATTTTCTTCTGTAATCCTGCACGGATTGCCTGCTTGCTTGCATTCAAAACAGACTGAATAATCATGATAGCGAGGAGTTTTACCTGATAACAAATCCTCTATTGCTCTTATTATCTCATCCTCATCAACTGGACAGCCATGGATTGAGAAATCAACTTGAACATATGCGCTTAATGGCAGAGCATCAACTCCTTTAGGATGATATTGGGATGAATATATTTTTTCATACCATATTTTCCTGTCCTTTTCCGGCATTATGGCCGGGATTCCAGCCAAAGCAGCGCAGGCACCCAAAGCAATCAAAATTTTTGAGTTCTCACGCAAATCCTTTAGAAGTTTAATTTCATAATCAGTAATGGGCGTGCCTTCAATAATTGTAATATCATAGGGTCCTGATTCAAACCGCTCCTGTCCCAAACGCCAGTTCACAATATCAACTTTCTTCTCAAGTAAAAGAAGTTTCTCTCTTAGAGAAACAATTTTTACCTCGCAACCTTCGCAATCTGTAAAATCATAAATTGCCACTCTTGGCTTTTTGTTGTTATTATCTTTAATCATGGTTTTTTTCTATTTCATCATAATAAAATACTGGGCCGTCCATGCAAACATATTTACTGCCTGTGGTGCAATGCTGGCACTTGCCTATTCCGCACTGCATTTTTCTTTCCATGCTAACAAAAATCCTTCTGTCAGAAATTCCCAAAGGTCGCAGAACTTTCTCCAAAGCATCCATCATTGGCCCTGGCCCGCACATAGTGGCTACAGCATCTGCTTCATTAATTTGTATTTCCTTGATTAAATCCGTAACAAAACCCACGTAACCATCCCAGCCCAGGGCCGGCTTATCTATGGTAAGAATTACTTTAATCCCTTCTTTTTTCCATTCTTCTATTCTGTCTTTCATTAAAATTTCCTCCGGGCTTCGAGCTCCATAAAGCACGTAGATTCTGCCGAACTTTTCTTTGTTTTTAATTATATACTCAACCAAAGACGCGATGGGCGGGATTCCGCAGCCGCCGGTTGCCATAACCATATCTTTGCCTTCAATAAAATCTAAGGGAAAGCCATTGCCATAAGGACCGCGCAAAGTAATTACATCTCCTTTTTTCAATGAATGAAGGTAATTTGTCACTGTGCCTGCCTTGCGCACTACAATCTCTATAAATTTATTTTCATAAGGAGAAGATGAAGGCCCAAAGGGCGATTCTCCATATCCAATCTGGCCTACTAAAACGAATTGGCCAGGAATAAAAACCAGGCCATTATCATTGGTTTCAAATTTGCTTTTTTTTAACCCCGACCTTTGCGTCGGGGCAAGCCGAAACAATTTCACGGTCGGCGACTGCTCTTTAATATTCACTATTTTAACCAATTGCGGAAGATATATATTATCCATAGATTAAGTAATCAGTATGTTAGTAATTAGTAGTCAGACCTTTAATGATTTTATTAATCCTGCAATCATGGCTGAAATTTCATCTAAATCTTTTCGCAGATTATCAATTTTATCCTGATTATTATAATTTAATACTTTAATGATATCAAAAATTGAATTAACTTCATAGGCAGAGCGCAAAGACATTCTTAAAAATCTTTTAAATTCTGCATTGGAACCAGCCCCGGCACCCTCTGCAATATTCAAAACTATGCTTGTAGCTGCCCTCCTTAATTGACTGACAATTCCGAATCGCTCACTTTCTGGCAATAATTCCGAAAATTTATAGACTCTGCTTGTAAATTTAAGCGCTTTTTGATAAACATCCAGTTTTTTGAATCGATGCATAAATATTTAGTAATTTAGTATGTTAGTAATTAGTAGTCAGTAAATTATTTTTTTAAAATTAAATTTGTAGCTATTTCTAGTCGTCTTTCAAAACCCAAAGTTCTCTTTCCACGATTATTCCCAGCAGGACCGTTGCCAATAAAAAACGGAGCAACTATACACTTTTTATTATTAAGCAAAATCAATTCTCCACTTTCAACAACCGAAGCATAATTTTTAGTTTTATCCAAAAGTAATAATGGAGATTTTCCTAAAAGAATTGTTAAATCTGGATTACAAAACTCTATTTCTGCTTCTAATAATTCTTTACTTTTTTCTTTATCAAAATCATGATTTTTCCGAGAGCCCTTTTTATAAACTTTTGATGCGTCGGTAATATATAAAAAGTTAAAATCTATCCTCCATTCAATAAACTGATTTTCAACCCTTTTCAGTTTATTGGGACTAAAATATTTTTTTACGCCCATTTTATTAATATATTCTTGGTAAAATTCTTGATATTGGACAGCGCCTATGTCAGGAGGGAAAAATTGCGCAGCAAAAATTATACTACCGGCATCTTTCGCTAATGAATCTTGGCCTATAATCATAACGCGGCGAAAGCTCTTTTTGCCACTAAAATAATCTTTTCCCCACCATGGCAAATCCGCACCTCTTTGAACAGGGTTATAATTTTGTAAAGAAAAAAATATTTCCAAATCTTGACTATAGTGATTCATCGGAAACATTTTTTGAAAAATTTTCGCCGGTGAATAATTATCATAACGCCTTTTTGGATAAATTTTATATTCGTCGGCAAAAAGTTGCGCCAATTCACTTATTTTTTTTGAATCTGACATTACAATATTAATACTAAAAATAAATCTGACTACTGATTACTGATTACTTCTGTAATCCCGCAGGATTACAGACAATACTTCCTGAATGTCTATTTTGGCTGGGCAGTTGTGCTTGCAAGCTCCGCAACCCACGCATTGCGATTTTCCATATTCGCGGTAGGCGCGTACAAATTTATGATAAAACCAATTATAATATCTTTCTTTTAAATTTGGCCGAAAACTATGGCCGCCGGCGATTTTAGAAAAATTCGGCAAGGTGCAGGCATCCCATTTTCTGCATCGCGAGCATTTATCATCTAGGCCAACTCTATCTTCAATGGAAAAACAATGGCACAAAGGGCAAACATAGGTGCATATTCCGCAACCCAAGCATTTTTGGGCCAGTTCATCCCAGATAGGATGGCCGTGCGACCACTCAACCGCATTGGCTAAAAGTTCAGAATCCAAAAGTATCTGCCTCATTGACTTGGACCATTCAGACAAAGAACTGCCTTCAGGTATTTGGGGAATTTTTTCTTTTTTTTCATCTACGGTCTCAAAAAAATTATTATAGTTCTTTATCAAATTTTTTCCTTTCAACGTATTAACCAAGACTCTGTACTGGCCCTTGCCTCTGTCTTCTAAAACAATATCTCCGCCCGGCGCCACATCAATTTTTTCCTTAACCAAACCAATAACAAAAGACTGTTTTCTTCTTTGGAAATAAAAATAATCTTTATTAGGTTTTTCCATTATTTCATCTAGTTGCGTCAGGGCTTCTAATTGAGGCAGATTCAAGCCAAAGAGAATAAACTTCTTGGACACTTTAGCTGTCCCTATTCGGCTATCGGATAGCCGAAAAATCTCTTCTTCGGGAGGAAAAAAATATTTCTTAAAAGATGGCTTGCCGTCTTGAGAACCAACATCAAAAAAATCAAAATCTTTTTTTGTTTTTTCTAAAAAATCCTGAAGATTTTTTTCTGATATGATTATCATTATCTTTATTTTACAATATTTTTAAGATTTTTTAAACCCTTGGAAGTAATTGGGCGTCTTTGGCCCTTAAGAGATTCAATAAAAGGGCGGCGATGGCAGCCAAAACAAAGGTCCACTGAATAGCCGCAAAAAAGGAAATAATGATTACAAAAATAACCATTAATACCTTTCCTAGCTGCACTGCCATCTCACGCAAAACAGTAAATTCATCCACATAATGCCCATTATCTGCGGCTATATCATAAGTTAAGGCTTCAAATGGTGTTGTTATGAAAATTTTTGCCAGATTGTGATAGGTTCCTACGATGAATATCTGAAAGGCAGTGGCGATAAAAATTTTAAAAACCCAGCCCAAAGAATAAAGAACGCTTCCTATGTGCAAGATTCTTTCTTTTTTATTTTTATCTATATATTTTCCGAGAAATAACTGCATAAGCACCGTAACTCCAACGATAAGCGTTGAAACAACACCAACTTCCAAATAATTCCTGTTCAAAAGCTGGAAAATGAATATGGGCCAAACAATTAAACCCACGACATTCTCTGCTCCCTCTGCCATATAGGCCAAAATCATCTTTCTTTTTTGTTTTGAAAAAAAATAATTGAATGTCTCTTTGAAACTCCACTCAAATTTCTCTTGGGTGCGCGGAATAGTTAAATAGGGAATGCCTGAAACCAAAAATAGAATTGTTGCTATAATAAAAAGGATATCATAGCCAAAACGAGTAATTATAAAACCGGCTAAAACCGGAATGATGATACTTATAACCAGACTGGCGGCAAAAAGAATACTAATTTCTCTAGCCCTATTTTTAGAATCAGTAAATTTTGCAAAATCAACGTGATAAGGAATCCAGTAGAGCAGTCGGAAAAACACGATAACTAATACGGAAAGAGGAATCAGATAAATAAAATTATTATCGTTTACAAAATAAAATATCAGATAAAACAAAGCGCCTAAAAATACGCTGTAACGCAACGACCTGCGAAAACCGAATCGGCTTAATAAACGAGCGCCCCAAACCATCAAAAAGCCGTAAAAAAGATATCCTAAACCATAGTATAAAACAACTAAACGAAAATTTTCCTTAAAAAGATTGTATAAAAAAATAGGAAGAAAAAGGCCTAAAAGTCCGGAGGCAATAAAAACTATGGTTTTGCCTGTAAATAAAGAAACAAATCCATGCGATACTTCACCGTCAAAATACTTTTTATTGAACGATAGGTTCATAAAACATTAGAAATTATAGCAAAATTTCAGCCCAAAAACAAAAAACCGACATCGCAAGTCGGTTTATAGTATTTCTCTCATAGGCGCTACCAAAATTATCAAATTATCAAACACTGTCTAATAAGTCTGCATTTGCTTTT
>JAHJXC010000028.1 GCA_018827845.1 Patescibacteria group bacterium | reverse complement strand
GTAAAGTTCCGGCTCAGCGCCTAAATGATAGTGGCCTGATGTTTGAGCGGATGGGCGAAGTAATGTCAGGTCATATCTTAATCCGTCGCGCTCATCCACAGCCCTGCAAACATCATAGCCGTCTTTATGCTCTAATTTTCCGTTTTCACAAAAATTTTCCATATCTTGTTTGTTTCTATATACCATTTATGTATTTGCGAAAATCTTTCTGAAGAAGTAGTCATGCTTTCCAGTTCGTTCACACCCTTAATTAATTCAGGAATTAAATAGATAAAATAAGGCGAATATAAAAATACAGCCGGCCTGTCTTTTTCTATTTCATCCTGGAATTGCTGATAAATTTTTCTTCTTTCTTCTTCGTCGGAAATTGTGCGCGCTTTTTCAAGAAGTTTGTCAGCTGTGATATTGGCGTAAAGGGCAATATTCAGCCCCGGATCGTTTCTTTGAGAAGAATGCCAGAAAACAAACGGATCCGGATCTCTGCCTATTACTTCTCCAAAAAGAAGAGCGTCGTATTTTCTCGGCCTTATAATATTCTGGTTCAAATCTCCTATTTCAAATATTTTTATGTCAACTCTTGCGCCTATGCTTTCCCACGTAGATTTTAAAATTTCAGCGACCTGTTTAAGCTCAGGCACATTGGAGGTTGAAATTGAAAATTCAAGTTTTAGAGTATTCGTTTTTATCTTTTTTTCAAGTATACCATCGTTTTCATTTAATTTCCAGCCATTTTTCGCAAGTATTTCTTTTGCTTTTTCAAACGAAAATTCGTCCTCTTGTTTTTCTATGGCGCCGAAAACTCCGGGCGGTATTGGCGAGTCAATTTCTGCCCCAAATCCCTTAAGCATTTCTTCCACTATCTTTTTTTTATCAGTGGCAAAATTTAATGCCTCTCTTACCTCTTTTTGCGTAAAAACTTCAGAATTGTTTTGATTGAAGAATACGCCGAATACTCTCGGAAGAGAGAAAATTTTAATATTGCTGTCTTTTCTCTTTGTTTCTTCCAGAATCTGCGGAGTAACTGCGCTTATGCTGTTAACCTCACCTTTTTTATAGGCTTCCATAAGTTTTTCTTGAGAGGGATAGAATTTTAGAATCAATTTTTTAATGTATGGCTGGCCCAGGGCAAATTTTTTATTTGCCGTAAGGGTATAAGATTTGATAATTCCCGAAGAATCCTTATTTACGCTGCTGATCTGGAAAGGGCCTGACCCCACTGGATTAATATTTAATTCACTAAAACTCATTAATTCTGAAAAGGCATTTTCCCATATATGCTTAGGCAGGATGCCCAAAATGGTATTTTCCAAAAAAGGAGCATAGGGTTTTTCAAGAATGAATTTTACTGTTCGGCTATCTATTTTTTCAATTGCCACTCCTTCCCAGCTTGCCCTTTTGGGGCTTTTTAGTATGGGATCTTTTGCTTGCTGGATTGTAAAAATAATATCATCACTGGTTATGGGTTCTTTGTCATGCCAGACAAGATCGGATTTGAGGATAAAAGTATATTCAAGGCCGTCTTCAGAGATTTCATATTTTTCAGCCAAGTCCAGCATTAAACCCCCTTTATTGTCGGGGCGCATAAGCCCTGAGTATACTAAAGTTGTCATATCCCTGTCAGCATCGGAAATTGCCAGCAGGGGATTAATGAAACGGGGGGTGCCCAAGATGCCTTCTTCTAAAGTTCCTCCTCTGTCCGGCACTATCACCGAGATTTTATTGTTTATCTGATAGAGAAGAATAATGGCGCTTGATACAAACACAATAAAGAAGGCAAAAAAGACAATTTTTTCTTTTTGGCTGATATTTCTTAAAATATAAAAAATTTCCTGTAGAGAGGGCAAGTCCATGCGCTTTTTTAAAAACGAAGAAATATTTTTCATTTAATAAGCAAAACCAGAATACTGGTTAAGGCGAGAAGAACGGCTGAAATAACAGTTGTTATAAAAAGAATTTTTTCAAATCCTCTTTTAGTGTGATAAGATCCTCCGCCGCCGCCAAATGAAATGCCAAGCCCCCCGCCCCTTTGCTGGAGCAGGATGGCAGTCACCAAGACCACGGAAATTATTATTTGAATAATGGGCAGAATATTAGCTAAAACAGACATCCCGGTTAGTAGAAATTATGATTGCCTTCATTTTTGATTATATTATTTCTCTCTAATGAAAAACAATCACAATTTTTAATTATCCTTTTAATTCTGGCTTGCCCGGCAAAAATAATCATAATTTTCACTACCGGGCATTATTCTATATCTTATATTAATCTAAAAAAAAGGCAACCCTGACGCACGGCCAGGGCTTTATTCTCTTCAGCGAGGGCATATAATTTCTCCTTCGTCAGAGCGGATCAGGTCAATTTGACAGTCCGGGCATATCCCGTAATCTTTTTTATCATCATCCAAAATACACCTCCTTTTGATATTTAAAATCTAATTTCATTATAGAACCTTTTGGCCCTCTTGACACTGTGGATAAAGTGAATAAAATGATATTTATATGCCCCGTAGTAGAATTTCCAATTGATTATGTTCTATAATTATGTTTTACAAAGTGTAAAAAATGATAATCTTTATATAGGTTATACTAGCAACCTAAAAAAGAGGTTAAAAGAACATAATCAGGGTTTAAGCAAATCAACAAAACCATATATGCCATGGAAATTAATATACTATGAGGCATGTTTAAATGAAAAAGATGCAAAACGTAGAGAGCAATATTTGAAAAAGACTCAAGGTCAAAGATTATTAAAAAGAAGATTAAAAGAATATTTTTATTATAATAAAAGGTCAAATAAGTTTTAATTGGAAATTTCACTACGGGGTATGGCTAAAATAAAACCTCTACACAACAATGTTTTAATTGAGCCCATTTCTGAAGAAGAACGAGGAATTAAAACCAAGGCCGGGATTATTATTCCGGACACTATTGATAAGGAAAAGCCGGACCAAGGCATGATTATTGAAGTCGGGCCAGGCAAGAGAGATGAAAACGGAGAAATTATTCCCATGTCTGTTAAAAAAGGCCAGAAAGTTATTTTTTCAAAATATGGACCAGATGAAATAAAAATACCTGCCCGCAATGCTTCGCATAGCGATGCAGGCGGGGGCGATAAAAAATTTTATATTATAAGTGAAGATAATATCTTAGCAATCTATGAGTAAGAAAATTATTTTTGATGATAAAG
>JAHJXC010000027.1 GCA_018827845.1 Patescibacteria group bacterium | reverse complement strand
TTTACCTTTTTTAATTTCTTGTCTGGCTTTTGCGATATCTTTCAGTAATTTTTTTGATTGAATCATCTCCAAATCTTCCTTTATTTTTTCGTATTTTTCCAATGGTAAAATTACTAATCCCTCCTTCTTAATAAGGGATTTGGGTAAAGTTATATTTCTTTTAATGCCGATTGCTGTAGCCATATATTTTTATCCTATCATATCACAGCAGAAAATCGGAAGTCAAATCTTGTGCAACTTTATTCATACTCCCGCATTACGATTTGAGATTCTATTTGTTTAAGGTCTTCTCAGGATATCGTGGGTTCCTGCTCGTCTAATAAAATATATGCTTCTTCCAATTTGAAAAGTAAAACGATAATCCTTACTGACTCGACCTTCCCAAATCTCAGAATGGCCTTCTATTTTTTTAATTCTTAAGGAAGGGTATTGAAAATTTTCTAAAAGAAAAATGAGTTGTTTGTCTAAGCGCTTCTGAATTTCGCGAGAAAGATTTTTGTAATCTTTTTCAAAAGATTTAGTAAACTGAATTTCCATATTTTATCTTTTTAGTTTATTCAGGACCGCCTGAAGTTCTTTTCTTGTTTTATACGGAGCGCTGACATTTTTTAAGCAAATATCTCTAGTCGCTTCTTTTTCCTTTCCCTGCCATTCTTTTGTCCAAAACCACTCTTGATCTTTGGGTATTATCTTTGAAATACGCAAAAATTCATCATATTCTTTTCGAGGAATAACGACTAATTCTCCCTTTTTAGTTAATTCTTTTGGAATAGTAATCGTTGCCATATATCCCTATCTTATCACAACATAAAATCAGAAGTCAAATTGGCCTATTCATACTCCCGCATTACGATTTGAGATTCAATTTGTTTGATGGTTTCCAAAACCACTGAGACAACGATAAGCAAGGCAGTGCCGCCGAGAGCGAGCGCCTGCATTCCTGTTATCGCCTGCATGCTTAAAGGCAAAACCGCAATTAACCCTAGGAAAATAGCGCCCACTAAGGTAATTCTGTAAAGAATCTTAGCAATATACTCAGCTGTTGACCTGCCCGGCCTGATGCCCGGCACAAAAGCCCCGCCTTTCTGAAGATTATTGGAAAGCGCTTCCGGATCAAAAGTGACAGCAGTATAAAAATAAGTAAAAGCAAAAACTAAAATAAAATATAAAAAACCGTAGACCCAAAGATTATTCAAAAAACCCACAAGATACTCGGAAAACGTTTTTACAAAACCGCCCCCAATCTTAGCAAGAACATTAACAATCATCTGAGGGAATAAAAGAATGGAAATGGCGAAAATAATAGGAATAACTCCTGCCTGATTGACTCTTAATGGAAGGTGGGTGGAAAAACCGCCGTACATTTTCATTCCTCTTACCTGTTTGGCATAAGAAATAGGAATATGCCGTTCTGCCTCAGTTATAATGACTACGCCGCTAATAATCATAATTGAAGCGGCCAAAAAACCAATATATAAAGGAATTTGGGAAACATCAAATGTGAAAAATACCTGCTGAATAGTGTTTGGCAGACTAGCCACAATTCCGGCAAAAATCAAAAGCGAAATACCGTTGCCAATCCCGTATTCTGAAACCAATTCTCCCAGCCACATCAAAAGAACCGAACCGGCTGTAACAATAATAATATTTGTAATTCTGTCAAAAAAAGTCAGGTTGGCTAAAACCTGCTGGTTCTCCAACAAAGCCAGCAAGCCAAAACCCTGAAGAGCAGCCAATGGCACAGTTAAGAAACGGGAATATTGATTAAATCTCTGCTTGCCTGCTTCTCCTTCCTCAAAATAAATCTCTTTTAATCTCGGAAAAATCATGGTCAAAAGCTGCATGATAATGGTGGCCGTAATAAAAGGAGCAACGCCGAGCATAAGAATGGAAAGATTGGACAAACCGCCGCCGGAAAAAATATTTAGCAAGCCAAAAAACTGATTGCCGGCAAAAAACTGCTGCAATCTTATCTGATCAATGCCAGGAATAGGAATATTGGCACCCAGCCTAAAAAGAATCAGAATAAAAAGAATAAAAAGAATCTTTTTTCTTAAATCCGGATCCTTAAAAATTACTTTTAATTTGTACCAAAAATTATTCATTGATTTGTCCGCCGGCTTTTTTTATTTTTTCTTCAGCTGGCTTGGAAATCTGGCATTCTGAAACAAGAAGCTTCTTGGTTAAATCACCGCCACCTAATAATTTAACTTTCGGAAGAAAACCCTTGTTCATTTTTATTATACCTTTTTTAAAAAGAGTTTTAGGAGTCACTTTTTCATTGTGTTCGAATTTTTTCTCCAGGGCTTCTAGATTCACTGTTACCGGCCCTTTTCTAATCTTGGGGGTGCGGTATCCTCTTTTTTTGGGAATTCTCTTAATTATATCTCTTAATTGCGGCCTGATCCTTCTGCCAGCGCGGGATTTCTGTCCTTTTATTCCGCGGCCGGAATAAGTACCCCTTTTTCCTCCTCTGCCAACTCTCTTTGTTTTCTTCTTTTTGTCTTTAGTTTTTATTTGATGCAACTGCATAATATTATTTAAACATTTTTAATGCCTTTATTGCTGCCTGGGCATTATTTAACTTATTTTTGCTGCGGGAAAGAATTTTGGCCGTAACATTTTTTATTCCTGCCAGTTCTAAAACAATTCTCACTGAACTTCCCGCAATCAGACCTCTGCCTTTTGCAGAAGGACGAAGCATGATTCTGGCGCTTCCGAATTTTGCCTCAACTTTATAAGGTATTGAAAAATCTTTGGTCAACTTCGGCTTTATGATATTCTTTTTTGCTTTGCGGAATGCTTTTTCCATAGCAGAAGAAACATCAGCTGCTTTTCCTGTTCCTACGCCAACTTCTCCTTTTTTGTTCCCAATCACACTAGTTATCCTAAAACTAAAACGCCGTCCTCCGGCCACCACTCTGGCCACTCGCCGGATATCAATGGTCTTTTGCGTAAATTCTCCTTGAATACCTCTCATAAAATTAAAATTGGAGTCCAGCCTTTCTGGCTCCTTCAGCTGCTGCCTTAATTCGACCATGGTATTTATATCCTCCTCTGTCAAAAACCACCTTTTTTATCTTGCTTTTTAGGGCTTTTTTAGCCAGTAATTCTCCTAGCTGATAAGCTTTGTCAGTTTTGATAATTTTGGTTTTTCCTTTGCCTTTTGACTCTAATTCAAAATCACTGGCAGAAAAAATCGTCTTTTTTTTCTCGTCGTCAATTATCTGCAGATAAATATGCTTATTGGAACGAAAAACTGAAAGGCGTGGGCATTTGGCAGTGCCAAAAATTTTTGCCCTCACTCTTTTGTGGCGTCTTTGGCGGCTATTAATTTTTATTTTTTTTCTCAGCATATCTTTTGACTAAAACTAGGCAGTAGTGGCTGCTTTTTTCCCTGCCTTCCGGCGAACAATCTCATTTTCGTATCTTATTCCCTTGCCCTTATAAGGCTCTGGTTTTTTAAGAGATCTTATTTTTGCGCTAAAAGAGCCTGTTTCCTCCTTATCAATACCTGAGATTTTAATAATATTTTTTTCCACTGAAACTTTTAAATTTTTTGGTATCTCAATTCTGATTGGATGAGAAAAGCCTAAATTTAAAACCAAGTTCTGGCCGTCTAGTTGCGCTTTATATCCTATCCCTTCTATTATTAATTTTTTTTCAAAACCCTTGGTCACACCCTCTATCATATTTTTAATATGCGAAGCATAAGTGCCCCACAAAGACATTGTTCTCTTGTCATCTTTTACTGGTTTAAGAATTATTTCGTTTTCTTTCTTCTCTATCTTAATATCATCTTTAAAGTTTCTTTTTAATTCTCCCAAGGAACCTTTGACAGAAAAAATTCCGTCTTCTATTTTTATTTCAACTTTTTCCGGTATTGATATTGGTTTTTTACCTATAAGTGACATAATATTTATAGTGAGCTTGTCGAACTACCAAATTTCACAGATTATTTCTCCGCCGACTTTTTCTTTTTTCGCCTCTTTATTGCTTAAAATTCCTTTGGGAGTAGAAATAATCCATAATCCTTTGCCATATTGGACAGGCTTAATTTTTTTTAAGGGAATGTAGATTCTCTGAGACAACCTTGAAACTCTTTGAAGATGCTGTATTGCTGGATTCCCTTTCTCGTCGTATGACAAAGTGATTTCTATTGTCTTCTTGTTTTTCTTGCCCTTTATCTCTGTTTTTTTAATAAAATTTTCTTTTTCTAAAATCTTTAATATAGTTGCCTTTAATTTAGAATAGGGAATATCGGCTGTTTCTTTTTTTACAGACTGCGCATTTCTTATTATTGTGAGCATGTTTGCTATATTGTCCATGTTTCAAAATAAAAATTTAAATCTCAAATCTCAAATCTCAAAATTACCACGAGGATTTTTTTATGCCGGGAATCATTCCCTCGTTGGCAAGTTCTCTAAAACAGATTCTGCAAAGATCAAAATCTCTCATATAGCCTCTTTTTCGGCCACAACGAAAACATCGTCTTACCACCCGACTTTTATATTTCGGCTTCTTTAATGCCCGCGCAATGACTGATTTTTTTGCCATACCCGGTTAGTACAAATTATGATTGCTTATAATTTTGATAATATTTTTCATATAATTAAAATTGATTAACCCCTGAAACAAATTACAGATTGATTATATAATATCGCAAAAAATTAATCATAATTTGTCCTACCGGGCATAATTATTTTTTAAATGGAAAACCTAGCAGGTAAAATAATTCTAATGCTTCTTCTTTTAATTTGGCATTAGTGACCACTGTCACTCCTAATCCAAAGGCCTTTCTAATATCATCGGTGCTGGCCTCAGGAAAAACTGTATGTTCTTTAAAACCGATAGTGAGATTGCCTGAACTATCAACCGATTTGGAATTCAAACCCCTGAAATCTCTCACTCTGGGGATGGTAATATTTATCAGCCTGTCCAAAAAATCATACATTCTTTTTTTACGCAAGGTAACAGAATAACCAATTGTCATTCCCTGGCGAAGCTTAAAACTGGCAATGGATTTTTTTGCCGGATTATGAAGCGGCTTCTGGCCGGTAATGAGGGTGAAGGATTTTTCAATCATCTCTTTTTTTTCCTTGTCATCTTTTGCCGAACCTATGCCAGTACTGACAATAACTTTAATAATTTTCGGCACAGCCAAATTATTCTTATATCCAAATTTCTTCCTCATCTCAGGAACTGCTATTTTTTCATATTTTTCCTTTATGCCTTTCATAAAAAATTGCCTGCCTGCCGGCAGACAGGGCTTTACAGCCAATAGAAACATACTAGCAATTACTCAAAATTTTGCAACTATCCAAACATCAGTAATTCTGGCTTGAGGAGAAAGATGGCGCCAAGGATAAGCATTAAAATGCCGGCAATGAGACGGGAATAACGGGAATACTTGCTGTTTAATTGCAAAAACCTCATTGAAAATCCTGCCACTAAAAGAACAATAATGTCATCAAGCATATAGAAAAAATCATAGAGGGCAATGTAGAGATAATATTTCCATGAAGCCAGCTGGTGCATTGCCAAGGCCTTAGTATAAACAACAGGCAGGCCGAGTGAGCAAAGCAATTCCACTAAATTAACGGAAAGGGCAATGCCTATCACTCCTAAAATTAAAATAGGCAGACTGGAAAAACCAAGAACTTTTTTTATTCTCTGCGTTGTTTTTTTCTTTTGCCCTTCATTGGAAATCTCGCAAGTATCTGGTTTAAAAGTATAGAATTCTTTTATTGAAATAATTCCCGCTGCAACGGCTATTATTCCGACAATAATCCTGGTAATAAAAGCGTAGTCGAGCAGAATAAAAGCATTGAGCCAGGCAGACATAAAAAGGAAATAAGAAATTGCCGAGGTGGTTATAAAAATACCGCCGACAAGCCAGACCTTTTTGCGCGAGCCAGTAGCAATAACCAAAGTTAAAAGAACCAGCAAGGCCCACATTGAACAAGGGTTAAATCCATCCAATGTGCCCAAAACCAAGGTCAGGAACGGCAAAGATACAGATTGAATATTAATTTTCCCAAAAAGAGGGTGGGAGACCGCATCTTTGTCTGTTGTTTTTGAATCATTAATTATTTGCCTTATTTTTTCACCTGTATTCTCTGGGCCACTGAAACCAATAATATATTCATTCCCAATAAAAGTAATCGGCACTGCGGCATTTTTTATATCAAATTTTTTAAGAGCTTCTATAAAAACTTCTCTGTTTTTTTCATTATATTTAACTTCAAGTTCTATTATTTCTAAATCAGGAATTTCTTTTTTTAAATTTTCCAAAAAAGAGAGTTCGTCATGGCAATGCGGGCAATCTTTACTGTAAAAAACAGTAATTGTTGGTAAATTTGTCTCAGCAAAAACAAAACTAGCTGTTAATAAAAAAACAGATAATGAAACAATTAAAACTAAGTTTCTAGAATTCATTTAAAGATTCTTTTGGTTTTGAAACAATAAGAAATTTATATTTAAGCAAGTCCAGAATGTTTAAGTTGCGTGTTTCTAAAATTCGCATTCCGGCAATGTTGCGGAAACTGCGATTTATTTTTTCTTCTTTCTTTGGCAAAACAATGATGGCGTTATTTTTTCTTTTTGCTGCCAGTTTTTCAAAACCCTTGATACCTGCGATATTGCTGATAATACTCATCGCCTCCTTTGTCTTTGGCTGAGATAAATCAATTTTATCTAAAAACAAGATTTCCTTGTCGCGGAGTTTTTGAGAAAGGATTGTCAAAAAAGCTTTTTCTCTCATTTTTTTATTTATTTTTTTGGCATATTTTTTTTCTTTTGTCGGACCGTGAGTAACGCCTCCGCCAACCCAAATAGGAGATCTGATGGACCCGTGCCTTGCTCTGCCAGTGCCTTTTTGAGGCCATGGTTTTCTTCCTCCTCCTCTTACTTCGCTTCTTCCTTTGGCGTGAGCCACTGGAACGCGTTTGTTGGACTGGCTTGAAACAACAACCTGATGCACCAGATCAGCATTCCATGGCAAATTAAAGATATCTTCTGGAAGTTTTATTTTTCCAGCCTCTTCTGCTTTTTGGTTGTATATTTTAGCTTCCATAAATTTCAAGCAATGTTCCTCTTCTTCCTGGCACTGCCCCTGAAATTAAAATCTGATTATTTTCTTTGTCAACTTTAACTATTTTTAAATTCTTGGTTGTTACTCTGTCGCCTCCCATTTTTCCTGCCATTCTTGTTCCCTTAAAAACTTTTTGCGGGCCTGTGGCGCCGATTGAACCTGCTTCTCTTTCTGAATGTTTCTGGCCATGAGTGCGGGGACCGCCATGAAAACCGTGCCTTTTAACAACGCCTTGAAAACCTTTGGATTTTGAAATACCGCTTATTTGGACACTATCACCTTCCTGAAAAATCGAGGCGTCAATTTTATCACCAATCTTTGCATCTTGATTGCGGCACTCCTGAAGATAGCGAAAATTACCAAGTTTTTTTTGCGGTTTTTTTATATTTTTTAATTTTTTTGTTCCGAATCCGAAAACCACCGCCTCATAGCCGTCTTTTTCTTTTGTCTTTATCTGAACAGCAGTAATGGGGCCGGCCTTAACAACAGTCGCCGGAATTGCATTTCCGTTTTCATCAAAAATCTGCGTCATTTCTTCTTTTGTTCCTAAAATAAATTTTGCCATTTTTGTCAAATGAGCGTAGCGAATTTTTCAAAAATGAGCATCCGCCGAAGCTTAAGCGAAGGCGGACTTCTTCGTTTTTGTTTATCCGCCGTCGCCCTTCGGGCTTTGGCGGATCTAAGAAAATATACTCGCTTCGCTCGTTATTTTCTAAGAAATTTTCACCTCAATATCAACGCCAGCAGGCAGATTCAAATTACTAAGAGCCTCAATAATTTTCGGAGTGGGGTTCAAAATATCAATAAGCCGCCTGTGAATCCTCATTTCAAACTGCTCTCTGGAATTTTTATTTATAAAAGAAGCCCTGTTAACCGTGTATTTCCTGATTCCCGTAGGAAGCGGAATAGGCCCTGCAATCTCCGCATCATATCTTCTGGCAGTATCAATAATCTGCTTCACGCTGGCATCCAGCACTTTATGCTCGTAAGCGCGGACTTTGATGCGAAGCTTTTGCTGCTGCTCTTCGTTAATTTTCTTTTTAACAACCATTATTTATTTTACAACCTTTGTTACCACTCCTGCTCCAACTGTTTTTCCTCCTTCGCGAATAGCAAATCTCTGTTTTTCTTCAAGTGCAACTGCGGCAATAAGCCTAACTTTAAAGGTTACAGTATCTCCAGGCATAACCATTTCTACTCCTTCGGCCAAAGTAACTTCTCCTGTCACGTCAGTGGTTCTGATGTAAAACTGCGGCTTGTAGCCGTTGAAGAACGGTGTGTGCCGTCCGCCTTCCTCTTTGGTTAAAATGTAAACCTCGGATTCAAACTCTGAGTGCGGAGTGACTGATCCTGGTTTGGACAAGACCTGACCCCTTTCAACGTCTTCCTTTTTTAATCCTCTGAGAAGGATTCCTGCGTTGTCTCCGGCCAATCCCTCATCAAGAGATTTGTTGAACATTTCAATGCCGGTTACAGCTGTCTTTTTGGTGTCTCCCAAGCCGACAATTTCTATTTCTTCGCCAAGTTTAACCTTGCCTCTTTCAATGCGTCCTGTAACAACGGTGCCTCGGCCTTCAATTGAAAAGATATCTTCAATCGGCATAAGAAAGGGTTTCTCAATATCTCTGACTGGTTCTTGAATATATTCATCAAGGGTATTGGCCAGCTCCATAATTGGTTTTGCCACTTCATCATCAGCAGATTTTGCTTCCAATGCCTTGAGAGCTGAACCACGGATTATAGGAGTTGTATCTCCGGGAAATTCGTATTTATTAAGCAATTCCCTAATTTCCGCTTCAACCAAATCAATAAGTTCTTTGTCATCAACCATATCCACCTTGTTTAAGAAAACAATGACAGAAGGAACACCTACTTGCCTGGCAAGAAGAATATGCTCTCTTGTCTGAGGCATAACACCGTCAGTGGCAGCAACAACAAGAATAGCGCCGTCCATCTGGGCTGCACCAGTAATCATGTTTTTAATATAGTCAGCATGTCCTGGAGCATCGATATGAGCGTAGTGCCTTTTGTCTGTTTCGTATTCAGAATGGTGCAGGGCAATGGTAATGCCTCGCGCCTTTTCTTCAGGAGCGTTGTCAATATCGTCAACCTTTTCCATCTTTACCTTTTTGCCGGCCAAATTAAGCACGTGCAAAATAGCCGCGGTTAAAGTGGTCTTTCCATGGTCAACGTGGCCGATGGTGCCGACATTGACATGGGGTTTTGTTCGTTCAAATTTCTCAGCCATAATTTTTAATTTTTAACTTGTAATAATCGACTTAAATGACAATATAAAAAGCGTATCAAATACGCATTTTAATGCAATATTTATATGTTAATAAATTGGGGAAAAATGTCAAGGTTACTTCTTTCCTTCTATGATAATTTGCGCGATGTTGCTTGGCACAATGGCATAATGGTCAAACTCCATGGTATAGGTGCCGCGGCCTTCAGTCATTGAACGCAAATTAGTGACATAGCCGAACATTTCTGAAAGAGGCACTTTGGCTTTAATGGTTCTCAATCCTACGCGCTCGCCCATTTCTTCAATCTGACCGCGTTTGGAATTTAAATTGCCCGTGATATCACCTAAAAATTTTTCCGGCACTATGACTTCCACTTTCATAATAGGTTCCAGAATAGCCGGCTTGGCTTTTCTCACGCCCTCCTGCAAAGCCATAGAAGCTGCGATCTTGAACGCGGCTTCTGATGAGTCAACCTCGTGATAAGAGCCGTCATAAAGCTCCACCTGCAAATCCACTAAAGGATAGCCGGCCAAAACTCCTTTTTCCATTGCCTCTTTCACGCCTTTTTCCGCTGCAGGAATATATTCAGAAGGAATAATTCCTCCTTTGATAGAATTAACAAATTCAAAACCTTCTCCTCTTTCTCTGGGTTCAACTCTAATTTTCACATGGCCGTACTGGCCGCGGCCTCCGGACTGGCGGATATATTTGCCTTCTGCTTCTGACGAGCCAATAACAGTTTCTTTGTAAGCCACTTGTGGTTTGCCCACATTTGCTTCAACCTTAAACTCACGTTTCATCCTATCAACAATAATTTCCAAATGGAGTTCACCCATTCCGGAAATAATAGTTTCAAAAGTTTCCTGGTCTGATTTAATTTTAAAAGTCGGGTCCTCTTCAGAAAGACGGTGCAAAGCAAGGCTCATTTTTTCCTGGTCTTGCTTTGTTTTTGGTTCAATGCGCAGAGAAACAACCGGTTCAGGGAATTCGATTTTTTCCAAAACCACCGGCCTTTCCAAACTGCAAAGAGTATCGCCGGTATGCGTATCTTTTAATCCCACGATTGCAGCAATGTCGCCGGAATAAACTTCTTTTACTTCCTCCCGGTCATTGGCATGCATTCTTAAAATTCTTCCCACTCTTTCTTTGTTGCCAGTAGTGCTGTTTAAAACATAGGAGCCTGACTCCAGTGTTCCTGAATAAACTCTAAAATAGGTAAGTTGGCCCACATAGGGATCGGTCTGCAATTTAAAAGCCAAAGCGCTAAACGGCTCATCATCTTTTGCTTCTATAAAAATTTCTGCATCAGTTTTTGGATCATGACCTGTAACCGGAGGCAGGTCCGCAGGCGACGGGAGATAATCAATTACCGCATCAAGCACTAACTGCACTCCTTTGTTTTTTAATGCAGAACCGCAAAATACCGGCACCAGTTCATAATTAATCACTGCCTTTCTTAAAACTTTTTTTAATTCATTAACTGAAATTTCTTTGCCTTCCAAATATTCTTCCATTAGTTTTTCGTCTTTTTCAACAATTTTTTCCATCAATTCTTTTCTTAATTTCTCTGTTTCGTCTTTTAGTTCTGCTGGAATTTCATCCTCTTTCACTATTTCGCCGAACTTTCCTTCAAAAAAATATGCTTTTCTGATAAGTAAATCAATAACACCTTTATGTTTTTCCTCAAGCCCGATTGGGATCTGCATTTTTACGGCATTGGGAGTGAGCCGGTCTAGGATTGACTGAAAACTTTTTTCAAAACTTGCTCCCATGCGGTCAAGTTTGTTTATAAAACAAATGCGCGGAACCTTGTATTTATCTGCCTGGCGCCAGACTGTTTCGGATTGCGGCTCCACTCCGGAAACGCCGTCAAAAACAACCGCTGCGCCGTCAAGCACGCGCAAAGATCTTTCCACTTCTACAGTGAAATCCACATGGCCGGGAGTGTCAATAATATTTATGCGGTGCTCAAAATTTTTGTCTCCGGCTCCAGAAGTCGGGATCCAAAAACAAGTGGTTGCAGCAGAAGTAATAGTAATGCCTCTTTCTCTTTCCTGCTCCATCCAATCCATAATGGCAGCGCCATCATGCACTTCGCCGATTTTATGGGAAACACCAGTATAAAAAAGCACCCGTTCGGTTACGGTTGTCTTTCCTGCGTCTATATGCGCGACAATACCAATATCACGCGTTTTTTCTAAAGGATAAATTCTCATAAAATTAATCTCAAAAATTAAATCTCAAATCTCAAATCTTCATCTTAAAATTCAAATCTTGTTTTTGTTTTTCATTGTAATTACACTGGCTCCTAAAATCTTTGCAATTTCTGTCGTTTCTGTCAATAATTTATCTGCTTCTTCTTTGTTTATTTTCTCAGTATCTCGTATCAGACTAATCCATAATTTTGATTCATTTGCGGATTTTAAGGCGTACGTATAAAAATTAATATAATCTTTCTTTGAACTCGCTGATTGAGCTTCAATGATATTTGCGGATACCGAAGTCCCGCTTCTCATTAATTGTTTTGCCAAAACCTGCGACGCTGTATCTTTCGGTAATTTTTCAACAAATTTAATAATATCTAGGGCGTACTTATAAATTCTTTTATTAAATTCCTGCTTAAAATTATTCATTAAAAAGATTTGAGATTTTACATTTGAGATTTCAGATTGACCCCGCCAACGGCGGGGGAACTTACCAGGCGAAATGCGCGAAAGCCCTATTGGCCTCTGCCATTTTGTGGACATTTTCCCTTTTTTTAATTGCCGCTCCTTCATTTTTTGAGGCGGCAATTATTTCCTCTGTTAATCTTTTTACCATATCAGAACCTTTTTTAGATCTGGTTGCTCCTAAAATCCATCTTATGGCTAAAGTCACTCTTCTTTCTGGCCGGACTTCTATAGGCACTTGGTAATTCGCGCCACCAACTCTTCTTGATTTAACTTCCAGCATGGGCGAGGCATTTTTTATGGCCAATTCAAAAATCTCCAGAGGATTTTCTATTTTTGTTTTCTTTTTTATCTCATCTAAAGTTTTATAAACCATTTTTCTGGCCAGAGATTTTTCCCCTTTTTTCATCACATAATTAATAAATTTCTCCAGTAAAACAGAGTTATAGACAAAATCCGGCTTTATTTCTTTTCTTGTTTTGATTTTTCTTCTCATAATTTTGGTTTCTTTGCACCATATTTGCTTCTTTGTTGTTTCCTGTTCTCTACGCCAGACGTATCTAAAATGCCTCTCACAATGTGATATCTCACTCCCGGAAGATCTTTTACCCTTCCTCCGCGCAGAAGAACCACTGAGTGCTCCTGAAGATTATGTCCGATGCCCGGAATATAGGCAGTAACTTCCATGCCGTTGGTAAGCCGAACCCTGGCCACTTTGCGCAAGGCAGAGTTAGGTTTTTTGGGCGTTACGGTTTTTACGCTGATGCAGACACCGCGTTTGAATGAAGATGGATAAAAAATCGGCCTGTTTTTTTTAGTATTAAAACCGCGCTGGAGAGCCACCGCTTTTGATTTCTTCTTAACACTCTTGCGAGATTTTTTCACTAATTGATTAAGTGTTGGCATATTCCTTCGCTTCGCTCAGTCAAATTCAAAATTGAAATCTCAAAATTCAAAAAGAATGAGCAAATAACTATACTTAAATAGAGTAGCAAAATAAAAAAGAGGGGTCAAGCGACCCCTTTATTTATTTTCTTATCATTAAATCTCTTGCCGCCCAAACTTCTTTTTCTGACACTCCGACTCCGTAATCTTCTTGAAATATTCCCAGTATTTTCTCGCTCGAAATTCCTGCTCCGTTTTTCTTTCCCAGATGATACCAGCAATTTTCACAAAAAAACATTCCTTTTGAAATTTTAACAATTTTTTTCCCGGCGCGAGGATAATTCGGGTCCATTAATAAAATCTTTATCTCTTCAAACAACCTAAAGGCAAAAAACTCAAAAAGAAAAAAAATGGGCTGCGAGCAGCAATTGCAGATACTCATGATAAAAGAATCTGGATAAGCAAATCGGGCCCTGAAGCCGAATCGGTGATGCTGTATTCTGCCCCAAAGTTTAACCTTCCCGAAGATTGCTCCTGCATAAGGATTAAGCACTGGATCCTGAGCCAAAAATTCTCTTGTATAATCTACAATGGCATGATGCAGGGATTTATAGGCATAAACGCCGCAATTAGATTCAATTTCCGGGGGCTCAATATGAGAACTGCCCCTGCAAAGGCACTCTGCTGTTATTTTTTCTCTTTTCGGCCATGGATTAGGCGCAAAAATTGACCTGAGTTGCAAATTTCTTTCGAAAATCCTCCAAAATCTCCAGCCAGTAATAGGCGTAATAGAATCAGGAGCAATCAATTCGTTCATGACGGCACCCCCACTGGCACTTTTTCGGGAATTTTTAAGGGCTCTTTCTGGGGCTTTTTTACTGGTTCCTTTTGCGGAACCGGTTCTTCCAACGGCTCTATCCTAGTTTCTTTTTCGTGCTCTCCAATTCTTGACATAATGATTTCCTCCTTTCTGTCTTTGAATTTTAAAACAAAAAAACTAGCTAGTAATCTAGTTTCACTATAGCAAAATAAAAAATAGGGTCAACTCCTGGGCTAAAAATTTATGCCAGTTATTAGTTTAAACAAAATTGTCACAAAGGGGAAAAGGGATTGCAGGAAAAAGAAGATGAAAATCAAGAGGAGAAAAATTCCGTATCTTTCCAAAAAAAGTTCAATGTTATGCCAGCGATATGGCAAAAACGCAAATAAAACTTTTGAACCATCAAGGGGCGGGATGGGAACGAGATTAAAAATTCCCAAAACAAGATTGATTAAAACAATCAAAGAAGCTATTTCAAAAAAAGAAAAAGGCAAAAAATTCAAGGCCGGAGAAAAACGAATTATAAAGCCAAAAACTGCTGCTATTAAAAAATTAGACAAAGGCCCTGCAACTGCCACTAATCCCGGCCCCCATTTTTGATTTTTTAAATTATAGGGATTATACGGCACTGGCTTGGCCCAGCCAAAAATAACCGGGGACCCAAAAAGTTTCAGCAACAAAGGAACCAGAACAGAACCCATGGGATCCAAATGTTTCAGAGGATTTAAGGTCAGCCGGCCGGCATATTTGGCTGTGGGGTCGCCCAATAAATTCGCTGTATAGCCATGGGAAACTTCATGGATCACCACTGACATAATCAGAACAGCAATGGCAAATAAAAAATCAATTTCTTGCATAAATCTTATTTATAAGATAACATAGGATTA
>JAHJXC010000026.1 GCA_018827845.1 Patescibacteria group bacterium | reverse complement strand
CCCGTTAGAAATTCTACTGGCGGGGAAAGAATTTATGAAAAAGAAAATTAAAATTTCTAACGGGGTGAAACCAAAATATATTATTGGGATAGATGAAGTTGGACGAGGACCGTTAGCGGGACCAGTCACGGTCACAGCTCTTGCTGTTCCCGCAAATTACAAATTACAAAATCCAAATTACAAATTACGGGATTCAACCCCCCCCCGACCTTGCCAGTCGTCAGCCATATCATTACTATTTACAAATTATGGCATGAATTCCTGCCGAATTTTCCCAAAGATTCACGTTATTCGTTAGGAATAAAAATTGATTCTTTGATTATAGAAGCAGTGGAATTAATTTTAACTGCCAGCCGATTACCGAAAAACCAAAAACTTCCTTGTCTGCAAAAAGCCGGCGCAAGGATTGATTTATTAAAATTCTTCCTGCAATTGTCTTGGGAAATAAAATCTGCGGGGAAATAAAGAGAGTTGCGGGACGACGAAAGCAAAACCATTGTCATGATTCCACCTGTTGTCAGGGTTGCCATAGTTCACGTTCAACCAACGATCATTACGATTCACGTTGAGCAAGTTAGAATCGCCGTCAGAATTATGCGCAATGCTATCTATTTCACTGCCCATTGAATATTCTTAGGGCTGTATCTAATTCGGCATCTTTATGCCTTAGCATTCCGCACCAAGTATCTTTATTTTTTAAGTCAAACATATATCACTCTATCTTAAGTAGTAACCGAAGACATTCTCAATAGTATGTTTGCTGGATTCGGCAGCAAGAAGCCTTAACCGCTTGCATATTCGCCTAATACCGTTTTTATTTTACCACAAAGAATTTTCAAACAAAACAGGCGTCTAGAAATTTCTAGACGCCCTTGCTTTTATCACCTCCTTTTTCAAAAATTAAAGATCAAAAGATCAAAAAAGGTTTAAAGATCAAAAATACAAAATACTAAGATACTTGCGGGACGACGAAAGCAAAACCAAAGTCATGATCCCACCCGTAGACAGGGGAGCCATCGCACACGCGCAACCAACGATCATAACGACCCACGCGGAGCAAGTAAGAATCGCCGTCAGAATCTTTGATGGGATCGTGCATAGTAACGATCCACCAAAGTTCCATAGATTCAATCTCTTTGTCCGAGAATTTCTCTCGGATAAGACAAGCCGTTTCCGCATTGGGCTTGGCGAGGTTTCTACGTTCAGCTTCAGCGCGAATGTTTTTTGTAGTTCTGTTGCTGTCGCTGAATAACCTTCCCTTGAATACGACAATCTCTGTAGTCACTGAGGTTGGTTTGAAATCCGGAGAACGAAGAATGCTCTTTGCCCAGTCGCTAACCTGGAAACCCTTGTTTTCAAGACGAGAAATCCAACCCTCGCCAGTTGTGCCGTCGGATGTTACGGAGAAATAGATGACTCCGTCTCGTTCGCGCCATTGGCGAACTGAATTAAATTTTCCCTCAATTGCTTCCTGCAGATGATCCCTAAGATCTTCTAGATCATAAGGATAACCCTCCCTTTGCCTTAGTTGTCTTTTGATCTCAGCCAATTGACCATCGAGATCATAATACATTTCGCCTGTGACTTTTTTAGCCATGACGAGCCTCCTTAAAAATTTGATTTTTCCCTGCAAGGCAGGGTTTTACAAAGTGCCGAAATTTACTGATAAATATTGTACGCCCATTTATAATTTCTGTCAAGCACTAATTTTTAGTTTGCAGAGTATAATTTTTATCATGAAACCAAAACCAAAATATATTATTGGAATAGACGAAGTTGGCAGGGGGCCGCTAGCAGGACCAGTGACAGTCGCGGCAGTAGCCGTGACTGTAAATTACAAATTACAAAAACCAAATTCCAAATTACGGGATTCTAAAAAGTTAAGCGCTAAACAGAGAGAGCTTTGGTTTGATTATATTAAGAAAAATAAAAAGTTATTCTATGCCATTTCCAGCGTTTCCCCTCGAACAATAGACAAAATAAATATTTCCAAAGCTGCCAACTTGGCTGCAACCCGCGCCTTAAGGCGGTTGCTAATGAAACATAGATTGCCAAGAAATAAAATAAAAATTTTTCTTGACGGCGGCCTAAAAATAAAACAACCACTTTCTACTTTCTACGATCCACACACTATTATAAAAGGCGACGAGAAAATTCCGGCTATTGCTCTAGCTTCCATTGTTGCAAAAGTTACGCGCGACCGAAAAATGCGCAAGTTACATAAAAAATATCCTAAATACGGATTTAATAAACACAAGGGGTATGGCACAAAAAAACACATTAAAGCAATAAAAAAACACGACCTTACAGACATCCACAGGAAAACCTTTTCAAAAAAGTTTCGTATGATAAAATAAAAGGTAATGAAAATAAACATCTTCAACAATCTTACGGAAAAAGAAAAAACTGACGCTGTGGAGGGATTAATAAAAAACAGCACGCCCCATCAGGATTTTTTCATGATGGTGATTTTTTCTATTTTGATGGCCACTTTTGGATTGCTTTTAGACAGCCCGGCTGTGGTAATCGGCAGTATGCTTATTGCACCGATTCTTTATCCTATTCTTAGTCTATCTTTAGGTATTGTGATGTCTGACCAAAAACTTATTACCCGCGCCCTTTTCACAATTTTAAAATCCGCGGGCCTGGGCATAGCAGCAGCAATAATAATTACTTTATTTCTGTCTGATCAAGGCTCTGAACTAACATCGGAAATTATTGCCCGCACTTATCCCTCTCTGCTTTACATTGCCGTTGCAGTAATAGCCGGCCTGGCTGTGTCATTTGCTCTTATCAAACCGCAATTAAACGAGACCCTGCCTGGCATTGCTGTTTCAGTGGCCATCATTCCTCCTCTTGCAGTCATTGGCATCGGCATTGCCAAACTGAATTGGGCTGTTATCAGCGGCTCTTTTCTGCTCCTGCTTATTAATATCCTGGGCATTGTTTTTGCCAGTATGATTATTTTTTCTTTAATGAATCTTTATGTTAAAAAGAAAGTTGCTCAAGAGGTTGCAAAAAAAGAAGATAAAAAATTGGAGCAAAATAACGCTTGACTTTTTCAATCGTTCGTATATACTGTAAATACAACCTGAAAAGGTCGTTTTTTATTGTCAGTTAATTGCGAAAGTTACTACAATGGATTTTGAAAAACTTAGATGCAACTGTGGCACTTGCGGAAGCGATGCTCCTGCAGAGGAAAAGAAAGAAGAAGAAACCACAGAAGCTCCTGCTGAAGGAGAAGAAAAAAAAGAAGAGTAAATCTTCTCTTAAACTGAAAACCCTCGTCCGACTTTTGTTGAGACGGGGGTTTTCATTTG
>JAHJXC010000025.1 GCA_018827845.1 Patescibacteria group bacterium | reverse complement strand
CTCATCCCATTTATCGGCTTTGCCGCCACTAATGATTTTGTTGCTGACGGGAATATCACTGTTAGCGCAGTCACTTTTGGCACTGGCACGGCTGATATGATTATTTTTAGTGGCTCTACTGCTGAAAGCTGGACATTTAACAGCGGAGCATTTACCGTAACCAATCCCGGTTCTGCTTTTCAAGTTGGGTCGTCTGACAGCAGTGTTAAATCAATGAAAATTAGTTCGGCTGGAAGCGTGGTTGTTTGCACTGAAAATACAACCCCTGGAACGAGTTATGCCACCTTGCCGACTTCATCAGCAACTTATACAATAGAGCCGTCTGCAACCACTGACTGCACTGCTCTCTGTACGACTTTGTCTAATACTGCTACCTATAATTCTTATCCCACTTGCGGAGCAGCAAGTTGTAATGCCGGTTATAGATTATTGGGCTCTGGTTCAAGCGCAACTTGTGTGCCAATTGGCGGAGGTGGAATAATTCTTGTACCAACTCCAACTCCAACTCCAACTCCAACACCCAAAGCGCCGGAAGTTGCCCAACCTTCTCCTGTGGCTCAACTCGTCTCCCCGGTTTTTAACGCAACCTTAAGATACGGAATGACTTCGGATGATGTAAAAAGATTACAGGAATTACTTGCCTCTGACCCGGAAATTTATCCTGAAGGAATCATTTCCGGCTGGTTCGGTTCTCTCACCAAAAGAGCGGTTCAAAGGTTTCAAGCAAAGCATGGCATTGTTTCTTCCGGGAATGAGGCAACCACTGGCTACGGTTTAGTGGGACCAAAAACTAGAGCGAAAATACAAGAAGTATTCAGTAGTCAGTATGTTAGTAGTCAGCCAGCTCAAACTCAAATAGAGCAAATTCAAGCAAAAATCCAAGAACTCTTAGAAAAAATTAAACTCTTGCAGGAGCAATTAAAAGCATTATCTTCCTGAATGGCTGAGGAGGGTCATTATTGTTTTTAGCATTATTGAAATTTCTAACAGGAAAGACCTGTTTTTAATGTAATACAAATCATACTGCATTTTTTCCGTGGCATCCTCTACAGAGGCGCCGTAGGGAAAATTTATTTGCGCCCAGCCAGATAATCCTGGCCTTACCAAATGCCTCATTGAATAATGAGGTATTTGTTTTTCAAGTTTTCCAACAAACTCCGGCCTTTCAGGCCTTGGACCTACAAAAGATAAATCACCCCTCAAGACATTCCAAATTTGAGGAAGTTCATCAATTCTTGTTTTGCGCAAAATATTGCCTGCGACCGTTATTCTTTTGTCGTTTTCCTTTGCCCATTCCGCGCCGTTTTTTTCCGCATCAGCAACCATGGAACGGAATTTCAAAATCTCAAAAATTTTTCCATTTCTGCCCATGCGTTTTTGTTTGTAAAACACCGGCCCCTTGCTATTTATTTTTATAGCCAGCGTTGCAAAAGGATAAACAATAATAAAGGGAATAAAAAGTATAATGGAAAAAATAATATCAACCACTCTTTTAAATTTTTCAAAGGTTTGCTTGTTTATTTCAATCAGATTTTCCAAAAACCATGTTTTACTTATTAACGAAACAGGTATTTTGCCGGTTACTGACTCATAAAATTTATCAAAATCCATAACTGTTTTACCGGCGCGTATTAATTCATAAAGGGATTGAACGGAATCAAGATTTTTTTTGGCTTGCTCGGAGACAGCAATAATATCAGAAGCACCCATGTCATTAATGGTTTTATATCCTAATTGCGGCCGCTCATTGATAAATTTCACAAAATCATCAATTTCCTTATCAGCCCCTAAAAAGAAAATTTTTATTTTGGAACTTTTTATTGCCGAATTGAACAATATTCCCCTCCATGCCCAGATGAATATAAAAATAATTAAACCGTCAGTGACAAGATTTATTCTTGGTGTAATTTTTAAAGAGGGAATAAGATAAAAAAGCATAATAGCCAGCAGGCCAGCCGACAGCATGGTTTTAAAAACCCGGTTCCTCAATTCTTTTGCAGAAATAAATTTTTCAATATCATAAAGCCCGGCAATATAAAAAATGATTATCCAAATAAAATAAATAATTGCAAAAGGCCATTGATGAATATACCAAAGTTCTTTGGAAGGAAAGGAGCCGTAGCGTATTGTCAGAGTAAGAAAGAGGGCTAAATAGAATAAAACAATGTCAGCCAAGAAAAAGATAAATTTTTTGGAGCGGTTGCTATGCATAATTATTATGTTATCATAAAAATGTTATGCCCGGTAGTAGAAATTATGATGTCTGCCCCGGGCAGAAAAATTATTAATTTAATCATAATTTTCACTACCGGGTATGCCGAAAAGTTTAAACATAATCAGATATCTAATCCTAGGAGGGATTTTTATTTTGCCCGTAACAGTCCTCATAGTTGCAGAATCATTATTTTTTCCTTTTATTACCGGCAAGAATTTTTTCTTTCGGATTTTAGTTGAGATTCTGCTTGGTCTATGGCTGATATTGGCAATTTACGATAAAAGATACAGGCCCAAAAAATCCTGGATTCTTTATTTTTTAACCGCTTTTATTGCTGTTCTGGTTCTCTCCACGATTTTTAGCGCCAATCCCTATCGCAGTTTTTGGTCAAATTACGAAAGAATGGAAGGATTAATAACCTTTCTGCATCTTTTTGCTTATTTTCTTGTCTTCACTGCTGTTCTGAATACGGAGAAGTTATGGAAGTGGTTTTTTCATATTTCTCTTGGCGTAAGTGTAATAGTTGCTTTCTACGGCATTTTTCAGCTTGCCGGGAAATTGGAGATTCATCAAGGGGGCGCGCGCCTTGACGCTACTCTGGGCAATGCTTCTTATCTGGCCATTTATATGGTATTCCATATTTTTCTGGCCCTCTGGTATTTTCTTAAAACAAGAGATTGGTATAAATGGTTTTATCTTCCTGTAATTATTTTAGAGACATTTATTCTTTATTACACTGCAACCAGAGGCGCTATTCTGGGTTTTGTAGCGGGATTATTTATAACTGCTTTGATTATCGGCTTTTTCTCTGATTCAAGAAAAATCAGGATTTATGCAGTATCCACTCTGGTTTTGATAGTAGTTTTAACGGGATTATTTTTTTCCTTGAGGTCTTCTGACTTTATAATTAAAAATCCAGTATTAACCCGCTTTGCCGGCATTTCTTTAACTGAAACTACAACCCAGTCCCGTTTTGTCATTTGGGGTATGAGTTGGGAGGGGTTTAAGGAAAGGCCGATTTTGGGCTGGGGTCCGGAGAATTATAATTTGGTTTTCAATAAATATTACGAACCAGTTTTATGGAAACAGGAGCCGTGGTTTGATCGGGCGCACAACGTCTTTTTTGACCGGCTGACAACTAATGGCATATTTGGCCTTTTGGCTTATCTGGGTCTTTTTGGGTCTGCTTTATATTGTTTATTGCTCAAGAGAAAAAAATATCGTTTTTCCAGTTATGATTCCGGAGTTTTAACCGGATTGTTTGCCGCCTATTTTTTCCATAATATTTTTGTTTTTGATAATCTTATAAGTTTGATTTTATTCTTTTCTTTTCTCGCGTATATACACCACAAAACAAAAGACAACGAAATAGATTCACAAGCCGAAGTTTTTATTAAAGACGACTACAAAAAGCCGGCATTTTCTACAATTGCAGCCATTGCTATTATTTTTATTATTTATTTTGTTAATGTGCCCGGATTTTTAACCGCGCGCAGTCTTTTATCTGCATTCAAAGAGACCGGCGCCGGTAATCTGCAGAATGCCTTTGATAAATTTGAAAAAGCGATTTCCTATGATTCATTCGGCTCTGCTGAAGCAAGAGAGCATTTTGCAAATTTTGCCTCAAAAGTTATAAGCCAGCCAAATATAGAAAATGATTTAAAAACAAAAATCTTTGACTCAGCATCTTCAGAAATGAAAAAACAGATTGAGCAGGCGCCTGATGATATCCGCTATATGATCTTTCTCGGTGCTTTATATAATAAAGGAAGGCAATATAACCAAGCCATTGAAATTTTACAGAAAGCCATTGAACTTTCGCCCAAGAAACAGCAGCTTTATTTTGAAATTGGCAGTTCTTATTTGAATATAAAAGAATATAAAAAAGCAGTAGAGGTTTTGAAAACCGCCTTTGATCTTGACCCGACTTTTGATGATGCCAGGAAAATTTATGCTGCGGCTTTGATTTTTGACGGCCAGGAAAAAGAGGCCTCAGGTATTCTTAAGGAAGCGTTTGGCACGGATATTATTCCTGATGAAAGATTAATCAGGGCTTATGTGGAAATAGGAAACTTTTATAAGGTTGTGGCTATTTGGGAAAGTTTGATTGAGCAAAATCCAAACAATGCGCAGTATCGCGTCAGTTTGGCAGCAAGTTATCTGCAAATCAATGAGAGAGAAAAAGCCATTGAGCAGCTGGAAAAAACTATTGAACTGGAACCTGAATTCAAGCAGCAGGGCGAGTATTACATCAACGAAATCCGCGCCGGCCGTAATCCTTAAATTATAATGTTTAGTTTAACCCATGAAGAAATTAAACTATATGTAATTTGTTTAGGACTCAGTCTGGTTTTTGTATTATTGAGTGTCATTTTTTTCTTTATTTTTTCTCCAAAAAAAACTACGCCCAAGTATATACTCTTCTTTTCTCTTTTACTAGGTATTTTTGCCGGCATTTCTGCTTTTTTAATAGAATGGTTAGCTTTAAATCTTTTTAATTTTAATTTTTATTCTTTGAAGTTCGGTTTTTCGCCTGAACACTGGACAGATTTAATAGGCCCGATACTTTTTGCCTTTCTTTTTGCAGCTCTTATTGAGGAATCAATTAAGTTTTTTATCTTAAAAAAAATTATCAATGTTTCTAGTGTTAATCAGATTATTGATGGCTTGAAGATAGGTTTAATTGCTGGTTTGGGTTTTGCTTTAATTG
>JAHJXC010000024.1 GCA_018827845.1 Patescibacteria group bacterium | reverse complement strand
TGAAGTGGCAGATTTTTAATCAAAAACTATGTTTTTAAGTTTTAAAAAACAACCCATAGCAGGTATAGATATAAGCGATTATTCCATTGAGTTTCTTTTGCTGGGCAAGAATAAAGAGATATTGGAATACAGCAGGCTAGAATTAGAAAAAGGGATAGTTGAAAACGGCAAAATTTTTAATAAAGAAGCGTTAATAGAAAAACTAAAGAAAATTTTAAAAAGGAAGAACGTGAAAGTTATTGCAAGCTTGCCAGAATCAAAGACTTTTATTCATCTTTTTGAACTAGACAAAAATCTTAAGCCTGAAGAATTAGAAAAAGCTGTATATGAGCAAGCCCAAAAGATTATTCCATTGAGCCCGATGGAGTCTTACTGGGATTTTTATATTAGCGATTCTTCTCATCAGAATCGCCAAAAAGTTTTATATGCCGGCACTTTTAAGGAATTAGTGGATGAATATTTGGAAGTTTTTTCTATGGCCGGCATTGAGCCCGTGGTTTTTGATCTTGAGTCAGCTTCATTGGGACGCGCCCTGATTCCTGTAAGAGATTATTTTTCCAAATTGCGGCAAAAGGAAGGTCTTAATGAAAGTTCTTTAATTATAGATATGGGCGTGCGAACTTCAAACATAAGTATTTTTAATCATGACGGAATTTTAAGTTTATCAATCACAATTCCTACGGGTGGCAATGATTTTACTAAGGCAATTGCAAAAAAAGAGATCATTGATCAAATTAAAGAAACAGTCAAAAATTATGAAGAGCAATTCGGCGAAAATATTAACAAGGTTATTTTAACAGGCGGTTCGTCTCTCTTGCCGAAACTGGATGAATTTTTTTCAGTAAATCTTGATAAGAAAGTTTTTATTGGAGACCCCCTAAGAAATATAAACAGCGGCAGGCCATTGGCAAAAAATATGCCAACTGCCATTTTTGCCAATGTTGTCGGCCTTGCTCTTCGGGGAATAGGGAAATATGAAGAGGGAATAAATTTATTAAGACAGATTAAACCCAAAAAAAATAAAAATATATCGCCAAAAAAAATTATAATTATTGCCGCAGTCATTATATTTTTATTTTTACTTTTTATTTCTTATCGTCTTATTTTTAAATCAGGCGATGTAAATAATACAGAGTTGATTATTCCTGCACAAGAAGAAGCCAGCAACCATCCTATTTCAGAAGAAGTGATAGAAAAAGAGAAGCAAATAGAAATAAAAAATACTCCCACTGGATGGCTTAATGTCAGGCAAGGGCCGGGGACTAGCTATCCTCAAATAACCAAGGTTTATCCAGGCGAAAGTTATCCACTATTGGAAGAAAAAGGCGATTGGTGTAAAATAAAAATAAGCGACAAGGTCGAAGGCTGGGTAATATCTCAGTATGTAATTAAAAATTAAAAATTAAAAAATAATGAAAAAAGGATTCACTTTAATTGAAATATTGATCGTTATTGGAATTATTGCAATTTTGGCAGCCATAGCTATTGTAGCAATTAATCCTGCTCGCCAATTTGCCCAGGCAAATAACGCTCAGCGCTGGAGCAATGTTAACACCATTCTAAATGCTGTTTATCAGTATGCCATTGACAACAACGGGGCTATACCTGCATCAATACTCACTTCTACTGATTGTTTAGGCGTAGCGACAAATGAAATTTGCAAAACTGGTGGCACTTGTACAGGTTTAGTTGATCTTTCAGCTTTAACTACGACTGAACTTTATTTAGTTTCAATTCCGACTGATCCGACTGGTGCCACAGCTAATGGTGCAGGATATCATATTGTCAAATCTACTAATGGGAGAGTGACGGTTTGTGCTCCTGATGCCCAATTGAGTGTTACAATTAGCGCAACCAGATAATAAAATTATGAACAAAAAACGATTATTAAGCTTTTTGGCTGGTTTTGGGCTTTTGGGCCTGGTTCTTAGCCCTATTGCTTCTGCTGAAACAGCCACAAGCACTGTGGCTCAATTGCAGGAATTGATAAAACAACTGCAAGACCAAATCAAAACACTCCAGGCACAAATGGAAGTCTTAAAGCAGGCGCGCCAGGATGTTCAGGAAACAGTGAGTCTTATCAGGCAATTAAGCATAGGAATGGCAGGTGATGATATAAAAGCATTGCAAATAGCTTTGGCAGCTGATTTTGATATTTATCCTAAAGGACTGATTACCGGATATTTTGGCCCTTTGACTTTTCAGGCAGTGAAAAGATTTCAGAAAAAGTGGGGAATTGAACAAGTTGGCAGGGTAGGGCCAAAAACTTTGAGCAAAGTAAATAAGGTGCTTGATGAAAATCCAATAGTTATGGAAGAAAATGAAGATGGTGACAAAAGTCCATGCGCTATTGTGCCGCCGGGCCATCTTATTGCTCCGGGCTGGTTAAGGAAGAATCTAATAAAGCCCATTGTGCCTGAATGTCAGGTTGTGCCTCCGGGAATTGCGAAAAAATTAGGTATTATTCCTATATTAACTCCAACTCCAACACCAGATGTAACTCCGCCAATAATTTCTTCTGTTGCTGTGTCTAATATTGCTTCAACAACAGCCACTGTTGCGTGGGCTACAAACGAGGAAGCAAAAAGCAAGGTTTACTACAGCACAACTACACCGTTAATATTCAGCACTGCATTGAATATCGCCAATAATAGTCTTGTTACAAGTCATTCTTTGGGTTTAACCGGATTAACGGCAAGCACCACTTATTATTACGTGGTGGAATCAAAAGATGCTTCTGACAACACAGCAACATCTACTGAAAATTCTTTTGAAACGACATTAGAGTAATTCTGATTAAACATAAAGAAATCTCCGGTTTATGCCGGAGCTTTCTTTTTCTTGACGTGAAGATGTTTTTAGTTTATAATACTATTGGATTTATTTAGGACCTTGTAAAAAATAAAATAGGAGGTTGATAGTGAAAAAATTAATTTTGTTTATCGGAATGATGGCGGCTATCGGGCTGATATTTGCGTCTGAAATTGCTGACGAGAATTTTAAATGGCAGGTTTACACAGGTAAAGCTTCCTGGTATGGACCTAGATTTCATGGAGAGCCGATGGCTAATACTCAGATATATAACCAGAATAAGATATCAGTAGCTCATCGCACTTTGCCGTTAGGCATAAAAGTGAAAGTAACTAATTTGAAGAACGGCAAAACAATTATTGCTCCGGTGCTTGATCGGGGACCATATATCAAGAAAAACGGCAGATATTCAAGAGAAATTGACCTTTCTCGCAAGGCCGCAGAATTACTCGGCGCTCTGAAGCCGGGAATAATCTTGGTAAAAATTGAACCTCTTGGATAGTTTTTAATAGCGGAGACTTGATCTCCGCTATCTTTTTTTAAGTGTTATGGTATAATTCAGGCCATATGAAAAACATTAATTTTAAAAAACTAGTCATAGTTTTATCTATTATTATCGTCTTAAATCTTTTCTTTAATTACGGCATATAAACTTTTTATGACGGGCCTAAATTTGAGGATTTTTGTTCCAAAGATTTAACTTCTAGACAATATGTCGTCCAGCAAGACTGTGAAGCT
>JAHJXC010000023.1 GCA_018827845.1 Patescibacteria group bacterium | reverse complement strand
TTAAAATTTTTAGAAAAATCTCGGCTGAACGAAAGCCGAGATTTTCGTTTAGTGTATTAGGACCTTAACAATTAAAGAAAGGAGAGAAAAATGAAAAGGATATTTTTCAGGAAAGGGAAGAAAGTTTTTCTGCGGCCAGTTTTTAAAAAGGATGTGCCTAATTTTCTTGTTTGGTTTAATGACCCGGAAGTGACGCAATGGCTCAGTTTAACTTTTCCAATCAATGAGAAAGAAGAGGAAGAGTGGGTAGAAAATCTGCAAAAAAGAAAACCCAATGATTTTGTTTTGATGATTGAAACAAAAGATCGCAAGGCCCTGGGCACTATTGGCTTGCACAAGATATTTTGGCAACATAGAATAGCAGAAATCGGTATTGCTATTGGCGAGAAAAAGTACTGGAGTAAAGGATACGGCACCGAAGCTACAATGCTTTTATTGGACTATGCTTTCAACACTTTGGATTTAAGAAAAGTGGGTTTGTCAGTATTGGATAATAATGGCAGAGCCTATAAGTGCTATTCCAAATGCGGATTTAAGGTGATTGGTCGAAGGAAAGAGCAGTTTTACAAAAATGGGAAACATCTAGACGAAATTATTATGGAGGTATTCAAAAAAGATTGGCAACTGATTTTCAAAAGAAAACCTTGACATTTTTGCAGAATCGTCTAGATTAAATTCAGACTATAAAGGAAGGAGGTGAGAAAAAGTGGGCGAGAAGACTTATCAGAAGACCAAAACAGGAAAGAAGTTTTACGACAAGCAAGGGTATAATCGGTACAAATTTCAAAAAGGGCGGACTTGATTCGCCCTTTTGTTTTTTTATATGTTATAATATGAATTGTCGGGGATTTAATAATTAAAATTTTTAAAAGCATGAAAGGATTTAGAACAAATATTGAAAATGAAACTTTAGAAAATGAAAATTTTCGCAAGGTTTTATATACAAGCAAACATAGCCAATTAGTTTTAATGAGTTTAAGGCCGGGTGAGGAAATCGGCATGGAAGTTCATCCGGATAATGACCAATTTTTCCGTTTTGAAAAAGGGCAAGGAAGGGCCGAGATTGACGGTAATGAATATGAGTTAAAAGACGGAGTGGCAGTAGTTGTGCCAGCCGGAGCCCGGCATAATATAATTAATACTTCTGATTCAGAAGATTTAAAACTTTATACTATTTATTCACCAGCTCATCATAAAGACGGAGTTGTGCGCGCCACCAAAGAAGAAGCTGAGGATGATTCGCCTGAATTTGATGGAATAACCACTGAATAAAAACAATGAATAAAGGAATTCTTTATGTGGTTGCCACGCCGATTGGGAATCTTGAGGACATTACCTTAAGGGCGCTTAGGATTTTAAGGGAAGCGGATTTTATTGCCTGCGAGGATACGCGGGTGACCAAAAAACTGCTCAGTCATTTTAAAATAAATACTCTGGCAATTTCTTATCATCAGCACTCCAGATTAACAAAAATAGATTGGATAATACAGCAATTAAAATCAGGAAAGAATGTTGCTCTGGCAACAGATGCTGGCACGCCTGGCATAAGCGATCCGGGCAATATTTTAATTAGCGAGTGCGCAAAAAACAAAATTAAAATCGTGCCGATTCCGGGCCCAAGCGCTCTGACTGCCTTGGCAAGCGTTTCCGGCATCAATATGCAGAAATTTATTTTTATGGCCTTTCCTCCGCACAAAAAAGGCAGAGAAAAATTTTTTAAAGAAATTACTGCTGCTAAGTATCCGGTGATTTACTATGAATCTCCGCACCGTTTGGTAAAAAATCTGGAATTGCTGGCGAGTTTTAAAAAAAACGCAAGTATCATAGTAGGCAGGGAATTAACCAAGATGTTTGAGGAGATAATTCGCGGCACTGTGCCAGAGGTCTTGAATTATTTCCAAAATAAAGATAAGATAAAGGGAGAATTTGCAGTAATAATTTATTAAAGGAGATGAAATAAATTGAGAAGAATCAAACTGTTCATTGCGGTATGGACAATTGGATTGCTGGGAGGAATTATCTTCTGCATACTCAAGTTCTTTAAAAGAATCGAAGTTGTTGGATATGAGAGAAAAAAATTGATTTTTCCCAAAAAGGGGCTAATTGTAATTTACAATCACCCCTCTTTATATGAACCAGTTTTAATGCCGTTTCTCTTTTTCCC
>JAHJXC010000022.1 GCA_018827845.1 Patescibacteria group bacterium | reverse complement strand
AATATTAGATAATTAAATTAATTAATGCAATGACTATTTGGTCGGTAATCATTGCATCCCGCTAAGCGGGATTAAAAATAATTTCTCTTAAAAAAATGGCAAAAAAAAGAAAGAAGGCAGCACTAAAGAAAAAGGCTACAAAGAAAAGAAGATAATCTGATTTCTTAAACAACCAAGCACATAAGGTTTATGTGCTCGGTTGTTTTTTATTTTGATAGAATATATAATACTAGCCATGTTTGAATCTCTGTCAAAAATTTTCAAAAGTGATGACGTCGCTAATTTTAAAAAATTCCAGCCAATCATAGACTCAGTAAATAATCTGGAAAAAGAATTTGAGAATCTGTCAGACAACCAATTAAAAGAGAAGACGCAGGAACTCAAAGAACGCTTAAGCAAAGAGGAAAGTTTGGATGATCTTTTGCCTAAAGCTTTTGCTCTAGGGCGCGAGGCATCCAAAAGAACACTCAAGCAAAGGCATTATGATGTCCAATTAATGGGCGGCATTGTTTTGCATCAAGGCAAGATTACTGAAATGAAAACCGGTGAAGGCAAGACTCTGGTTGCTACATTGCCAGCCTATCTTAATGCATTAACCGGCAAGGGCGTGCATATTGTCACAGTAAATGATTATCTTTCCAGAAGAGACACTGTTTGGATGGGCCAGATTTATAATGCTCTGGGTTTGTCTGTGGGATGCATTAATCATGAGGCAAGTTATCTTTACGCTCCGGATTATAAAAAATCAGAAAATGACTTGGATGAAATGCGTGATACTCTTGGAGCATTTAAAGTTGTCCATGAGTTTTTGAAGCCGTGCACCAGAAAAGAAGCTTATGAAGCTGACATTACTTACGGCACTAACAATGAATTTGGTTTTGATTATTTGCGCGACAATCTTGTTTACCCCGTTAGAAATGAAATTTCTAACGGGGCTTATGATATTTCTCAGATTTCTCAAGTTAACCATTATTATGCTATTGTCGATGAAATTGATTCCATTTTAATTGATGAAGCAAGAACTCCATTGATTATTTCCGCGCCAGCTGAAGAGTCTTCGGATTTTTACATAACTTTCAGCAGAATCGCAGAAAAATTGCAAAAAGACAAAGACTACACCGTTGATGAAAAATTCAGAGCAGTTTCATTAACAGAAGAAGGAATTGAAAAAGCAGAAAATCTTTTGGGCGTGAAAGATATTTACACAGAAAAGGGAATTAAATATGTTCATCATTTGGGAACCGCTGCCAAGGCTAAGGCGCTTTTTCACCGCGACAAAGATTATGTGATAAAGGATGGCGAGGTGATTATTGTTGATGAATTTACAGGCCGGCTTATGCCGGGCAGGCGCTGGTCAGAAGGACTTCATCAGGCCATTGAGGCGAAAGAAGGAGTTTCTATACAAAAAGAATCGCGAACTGTGGCCAGCATCACTTTTCAGAATTATTTTAAAATGTATGAAAAATTAAGCGGTATGACCGGTACTGCTCTTACCTCAGCTGAGGAATTCCACAAAGTTTATAATCTGGAGACTATTGCTATACCTACAAATAAGCCATTAACAAGAAAAGATTTGCCAGACCTGGTTTTTCAGACAGAAAAAGGGAAATTCACGGCAGTTATTGAAAAAATTAAAGAATTGCACCAGAAAAGCCAGCCAGTTTTGGTTGGCACTGTTTCCATTGAAAAAAATGAGCACCTTTCCGCGCTTTTAAAAAAAGAAGGCGTACCTCACAAACTTTTGAATGCCAAGCACCATGAAGAGGAAGCTGAGATTATTGCTCAGGCAGGAAGAAAAGAAAGGGTAACTATTGCCACTAATATGGCAGGCCGAGGCGTTGATATTGTTTTGGGAGGAAATCCGCCCGATGAAAAAGAGGCAGAGGAAGTAAAAAAGCCGGGCGGACTTTTTGTATTGGGCACAGAAAGGCATGAGGCAAGAAGGATTGACAATCAATTAAGGGGACGCTCCGGCAGGCAGGGAGATCCTGGCGAAACCCAGTTTTTTGTTTCTCTGGAAGATGATTTGATGAGAGTTTTTGGATCAGACCGCATTAAGGCTATGATGGGCAAGTTTGGCATTCCTGAAGACCAGCCCATTGAGAACAAAATGATTAGCCGGGCAATAGAATCAGCGCAGGGAAAAATTGAGGGGTTCAATTTTGATGCCAGAAAGCATGTTTTGCAATACGATGATGTTTTGAATCACCAGAGAAATATTATTTACAAGAGAAGAAGAAGTATTTTAGCAGGAGATAATGAATTTATAAAAGAATCTTTGTATAAAATTTACGAGGGTCAGGAAATGGATATTGTTGAACTTGAAAAAAGAAGAAAAGAGTTAGGTGACGAAAATTTTTTTAAGGCCCAAAGAATGCTAATGCTTCAGGCCATTGATATGCATTGGATGGAGCATTTGGAAATAATAGATTATATGCGCTCTTCAGTGAGACTGCGCGCCTATGGCCAAAGAGACCCGTTGGTGGAATACAAAAACGAGGCACTAAGAATGTTCAGGCAGTTGGAAGGAGTTATTAATCATACTATTACTGCTATGGCATTAAGGATTGGGATAAGCACGAAGCACGAAGCACGAAATCCGAAACAAATTCAAAATACTGGCCAACATAAGGTTGGTCGTAACGATCCTTGTCCCTGTGGGAGCGGGAAAAAATATAAGAAGTGCTGCGGGAGGTAAATATGATAAAATAAAAAATATGAAGTATAAACCGACAATTGGGCTGGAAATTCACGTTGAATTAAAAACAAAAACTAAGATGTTTTGCAATTCTTTGAATGATCCGAATGAAAAGCGCCCGAATGTTAATGTTTGTCCGATTTGCATGGCTCATCCAGGCACTCTGCCGGTTATTAATAAGGAAGCAGTAAAAAAAGTTTTAATAGTGGGCAAAGCACTGGGAGGCAAACTCGCTGATTATTCCCGCTTTGACCGCAAAAATTATTTTTATCCGGATTTGCCCAAGGGCTATCAGATTTCTCAATTTAAGCATCCTCTTGTTGAAGGAGGAAAATTGAACGGAGTGAAAATTACAAGAATTCATTTAGAAGAGGATACGGGCAGATTAATACACATAAAGGACGGATCACTTGTTGATTTTAACCGGGCAGGAGTGCCTTTGATGGAATTGGTGACTGAGCCAGACATAAAATTAGGAGAAGAAGCAAGGAAATTTGCAGAAGAATTGCAATTAATTCTGCGCTATCTTGATGTTTCAGACGCTGATATGGAAAAAGGCGAAATGAGAGTAGAAGCGAATGTTTCTTTACAAACGACTTACGATGTCGGTAAAGCAAACGACATCGTAAGTCGTTTGTTAGGAACCAAAGTAGAAATAAAAAATCTTAATTCTTTTCGCGCTGTGGAAAGAGCTATAAATTATGAAATTGAGAGGCAGTCAGAATTGCTTGATAATGATAAAAAGATTTTACACGAAACTCGCGGTTGGGATGAAAATAAACAGAAAACTTTCTCGCAAAGAGAAAAAGAGGAGTCGCATGATTATAGATATTTTCCAGAACCCGATTTACCGCCGTTACTGATTACTGATGACTGGCTACTGACTACTCAATTACCCGAACTTCCGCAGCAGAAGCGGGAAAGATTTAAAAAAGAATACGAAATTAAAGACGAACAAATAGAAATTCTAGTGCGGAATAAAAAACTCGCAGATTATTTTGAAAAGATCGTAAGTTGTTTGTGTTTGGAGATCGAATCTCCAAACGGATTAATTCAGCTTGCGGCAAATTATCTTATTACTGACTTAGCTGGTGATTTAACAATTACCCCGAATAATTTTGCCAAACTTATTAATATGATTGCCAAAGGCGAGATTACATCAAGGGTGGCAAAGGATGTGCTGCGAGAGATGAGAGAAAAAGGAGGCGACCCTTCTATTATTATTAGTAAGAAGGGCTTAAGGCAAATTAACGATGAATCAGCCATAAATGAATTAGCGGACAAAATAATCAGAGAGAATCCCAAAGTAGCGGAAGATTATAAGTCTGGAAAAGAAAACGCCCTGCAATTTTTAGTTGGCCTGGGTATGAAAGAAACAAAAGGCGCTATAAATCCCGATATTCTTAAAAAAATGTTGAAAAATAAGATAATCTTGTGATGACGAGTTATCCACATTATGGGGGGGGGTAATAATTTACTCATAATTTTGCTATGATAAATATAATAAATGACAAAAAAAATAAAGAAATCTCGAGTTCCTGATTTTGCTCCAGCTCTTGGCTTAGTAGTTCTGGTTCTGGTACTTTTTGTTTTTTCATCTGATATTAAAAATGCCTATGCCAAGTGGTTCTATCCAGTAGCCAGCGTTACCAATGAACTTGTTAACGGCTTAGAAAATGGCGCAGAAGTAGTCGGAAGTTTTACCGGGCACGGCATCTCGCTTTTAAAAAACAACACCAAAAAATTAACATCTTTATCTTTGACTCTTCCGCAAATATCTTTTCCTAAAATAGAGATAGCAATTCCCAAACCCGATCTCTCTTTTGTGCAACATTCAATGTTGCACATTGCGGCAAGCGCTGGCAACACGGCAATTTCTTTTTTCAGTTTTTTTAATAGCGGAATGGAAACAATGAGCAATTTAGCAAAAGATGTT
>JAHJXC010000021.1 GCA_018827845.1 Patescibacteria group bacterium | reverse complement strand
TTCCGGACACTATTGATAAGGAAAAGCCGGACCAAGGCATGATTATTGAAGTCGGGCCAGGCAAGAGAGATGAAAACGGAGAAATTATTCCCATGTCCGTTAAAAAAGGCCAGAAAGTTATTTTTTCAAAATATGGACCAGATGAAATAAAAATAGGCGATAAAAAATTTTATATTATAAGTGAAGATAATATCTTAGCAATCTATGAGTAAGAAAATTATTTTTGATGATAAAGCAAGAGAGGCGCTTAAGAATGGCGTTGATATTTTGGCTGATGCCGTAAAAGTCACCCTCGGCCCCAAAGGAAGAAATGTTGTTTTGGAAAAAGGATATGGCGCGCCAATGATTACTAATGACGGCGTGACCATTGCCAAAGAAATTGAATTGGAAGATAAGTTTGAAAATATGGGCGCTGAAATTATGAAAGAAGTGGCATCCAAAACAAATGATGTGGTTGGCGACGGCACAACCACAGCCGTGGTTTTGGCGCAATCAATTTTTAACAGAGGATTAAAGGCCACCACTTTTGGCGTTAATTCTCTTGGCATCAGAATCGGCATTGAAAAAGCAGTGAATGAAGTAGTGGCAATTTTAAAGAAAATGGCAAAAGCTATAAAGAATAAAGAAGAAATTGCTAATGTGGCAATCATTTCCTCAGAATCAGAAGAATTCGGCAAGATCATCGCTGATGCCATTGATAAGGTTGGCAAAGACGGCGTGGTAACAGTGGAAGAATCCCAGTCTTTGGGCATAGAAAGCGAGTTTGTTAAGGGCTTACAGTTTGATAAGGGTTATGTTTCTGCCTATATGATTACAGACGCAGAGAGAATGGAGGCGGTTTATGATGACTCGTTCATTCTTATCACTGACAAAAAGATTTCTTCAATTAATGAAATTCTGCCCTTGCTTGAAAAACTTGCTAAATCAGGCAAAAAGGAATTAATTATTATTGCTGAAGATGTTGATGGAGACGCTTTGGCCACTTTGGTGGTAAACAAGCTGCGCGGAACATTTAACACCCTGGCTGTTAAAGCGCCTGGCTATGGCGACCGCAGAAAGGAAATGCTTCAGGACATTGCCATTGTTACCGGCGGAAAAGTTATTTCCGAAGAAGTTGGCATAAAACTGGAAAGCGCTGATTTAAATATGCTTGGCAAGGCAAGAAGAATTATTACTAACAAAGACGAAACCACTATTGTTGGCGGAAAAGGAAAAAAGGAGGAAATTGAAAAACGCATTGAACAGGTCAAGAATCAGATTAAAACCACTGATTCTGAATTTGACAAAGAAAAACTGCAGGAGCGCCTGGCAAAACTTTCTGGCGGAGTGGCAGTGATAAGAGTTGGCGCAGCCACAGAAACCGAGATGAAATATAAAAAATTAAAGATTGAAGATGCTGTTAATGCCACTAAAGCGGCCATTGAAGAGGGAATTGTAGCGGGCGGCGGAGTGGCTTTAGTAAAAGCCGGTACCATTGTTGCCAATGACTTTAAGGAAGGGAAAATCAAATCTCCTTCAAAAGATATTGTCAAAGAATTTGAAGTTGGTTTTGAGATTCTTTTAAGGGCAATTGAAGAGCCAATGAGGCAGATTGTTGCTAATGCCGGCAAAAAAGAAGGAGCAGTGATTGTTTCTGAAGTTAAAGAAGAGGTGATAAAAAACCGCGCTTCCAATAAAGGATATAATGCTAATGCGGATACAATTGTCGCTGATATGCTGAAAGCGGGAATTATTGACCCGGTAAAAGTGGTGAGAGTGGCCTTGCAGAACGCCGCTTCAGCCGCTGCCATGCTTTTGACCACAGAGGTGGCAGTAGCAGAGATGCCAAAAAATCCGCTAGCTGGCGGACCATCTGGCGGACCAGCAGGTAGTGGAATGGATATGGGGTATTGACAAACGCCCTAAAATTTGATATATAATAAATAGAAAGTTTAAGGAGGTGAATTATGGGAAAGATAATATGGACAAGAGAAGGATATGTTTGTCCTCATTGCGGAACGCCTAATCCAGATGGCGGGGACAAATGCGGAAATTGTGATGAAAATCCTTATGTTCTTCCCTCAAAAGATGAAAAATTAACGGAAGGACAATTGCGTACTCTACGTATGGTCACTGGGGCTCGTCATTGATGGGCCTTTTCTTTTTTGGTATAATATAACTATTATCAGCCCCGACGCATTTATGGTCGGGGTCCCGACAGAATCGTCGGGATAACAAATATTAATAATACTATGAGCACAATAACATGGATTATAGTAGGCGTTATAGCGATTATCCTCGGCTGGATAATCGGCACTTTTAATGGTTTTATAAGATTAATCAACCGCGCAAAAGAAGCCTGGGCGGACATTGACGTTCAGCTCAAAAGGCGATATGACTTGATTCCTAATTTAATGGAAACAGTCAAGGGTTATGCGGCCCACGAGCGCCAATTATTTGAAAAAGTAACAGAAGCGCGCACCAGGGCTATGGGTGCCCAGGGTATTGAAGAAAAAGGCAAGGCGGAAAATATTTTGTCCGGCACCCTTAAATCACTTTTTGCCGTGGCTGAAAATTACCCGCAATTAAAAGCCAATGAAAATTTTCTGGAACTTCAGCGGGAACTTTCAGACACAGAAAACAAAATCCAGGCAGCGCGAAGATTTTACAACGCTAATGTCCGCGACCTTAACATTAAAATTGAATCAGTTCCTTCAAATATTATTGCTAAGATTTTTAATTTTGCCAAAAGAGAATTTTTTGAACTTGAGGAATCCTCCGAAGCCCGCGAACCAGTTTCTGTTAAATTTTAATCATGGCCACTCTTTATACCCAGCAGGATAAAAATATCCGGCGGACGTGGATTTTGATGTCTTTGTTTTTAATTGTGGTTATTGCCATTGGCTGGGTGTTTAGCCAGGCGCTTGGAAGCCCGGTAATTTTATATGTTGCCGTGGCTTTTAGTTTATTTATGAATTTTTTGAGCTATTGGTATTCTGACAAGATTGTTTTGAAAATGAGCGGGGCAAAAGAAATTTCTCATGAGAACAGCCGGGAGTTATATCATATTGTGGAAAATCTTTGCATT
>JAHJXC010000020.1 GCA_018827845.1 Patescibacteria group bacterium | reverse complement strand
TTTTCTGGTAATCTTTAATCTTTTCAATATCTGGCTTTTCTTTATTTATTTCTTTTTCAGAACGTATCGCAAATCCGCCAACAACAGAAATTGGATTCCTCAAGGAGTGGGCGACTCTGGCCGCGTTTTCACCCAATGCCGATAATTTTTCCGCGTGCCTTAATCCTGTTTCTTTTTTTCTTCTTTCATATTCGGAAATCATAGTTACAGAAACAAGGTCAGCCAAATTTTTTATTCTTCTTATGCTTTCTTTTGAAATTTTTCTTCCTACAACAAAATCAAACGCTATCAATCCCAAAGACTCATTTCCGCTATACAAAGGCATGAACAATATAGAAGTGATATTCTGATTTTTAGCTAAATCTCTCAGATAAGCAGTTCTTAAATCGCACGCGGGATTGTTAATCCATACCATTTTTCTGTTTTCTATTACTTCTCTCATGAATTTCTCGCCAAATTCCGGTATGATTTTTAAGTCTATGGTATGGGCGTCAAAAGGAAATCCTGCTTTAATCACCAGTTCTTTTCTTAAATTTTCTATGATTATGCAAACTCGATCCGCGCCTGAAATAAAAGCTGATTTTAACGCAAAAAGATGCAGAATTTCTTTGTAACTCTTGCCAGAAACCAATCTTGCCATTTCCATTAGTTCTTCTGCTAATTTCTTTTCATTAATATCCAATTCAATCACCTACCTTTTAAAAGATCTTAGAATTGTTCTTCTAATTATTAATTAAAGCAGATTTACAGAAGGAGTCAATTTTTACTTGCCTTGACAAATTAATATTATTAGTGTATTATATAGGCAGAAAACTTTAATAAGAAGGAGGTGAAAATATGATAATAAAATTTGAGGTATTTGAAGCAAAATGTGATATTTGCGAAGAATTTTTGTGGAATTTGAAGCCACCTGTTTCGGCAAAGACGAGACAATTTTTTTCAGAAGATTCTCTTAAACGAGAGTTAATACAAAACCATTGGATAATAAAAGATAGTGGGCTGTTAATATGTTCAAACCATTGCGACAGACCTGATGCTGAAATAGCCGTCGGAGGTAAAAAAAAGTAAAAAAATTCGTCTTCAATAGCCGTTTCTCTTAATAATTTTTTAGAGAGGCGGCTATTTTTTTTGAATTTTGCCTTGCTCTTTCAAAAGCATTTCCAGCGCTTCTGAAAAAGATTTATCTATAAATTCAGGTTTTTCTTCAAAATTATAAAGTTTTTTTAATATTTCTGAGGGATCAACAACTGCTATTTTTACTCCTCTATTTTTAAGCTCTCTTAAAACTCTTAATTGTTCTCTGAACCATTTTTTTGCTTCAGGTAAAAACCTTTCCAATTCATCGGCTGTTTGTTTAATCTTTTCTTTCTGCTCATCCGGATATTGTTTTTCCGGAGCGGTAAGATCCATTTTTCCTACTTGCAACCATCCTACGCCACGCTTAATTAGAGATTGTCGAAAGGTGGCTGCCGAAGGAAGAACATATACCACCATATCATAACCTTCAGGCAGTCCTTCTGAACCATCAAATCGTTTTAACTTTTCGTTTTCGTCGCGCTTTTCATCTAGTCCGTGCACGTCTTCTATTATATTAATATCGCCTTGCCATTTATCAGGAATGGGGAAAATTTTTTGATAATCTCTGTCCCATGATATTACTTTTCGTTCCGAAAGTTTTTCGCTTAATTCTCTTGACAAAACGTTTCTTAAGGTAGCTTTACCCGAAATGCCAATACCGCCAACCAAAACTTGAAAAGGCTTTTGTGTTTCTTTGATGTGTTTTTCTGCTTCATTTTGGATAGTTAGAATAAAATTTCCAAAATTACCAAGTTTTTCCATTCTTTGCTTAGGTTGTCGTTCAGGGTCAAAATAAAATCCTCTTTGAGGTGTTTCTAGATTTAATAGAGAAATATTTTTTGCCCCTAAGCGATTCAAAAAAAGAAACTCTAATTCTTCTGATTTAAATCTTTCTTTTGTTGATTTCCCTTCTTTATAATCCTTAAGGTGTTTTTGAGTTAAATTGAACCAATGTTCATCTTGTTGTTCGGAGGATAAACCGGAAAGCTCCTTCCATAATTGAGGATTTAGATGTTCTATATGCATATCAGTTGCTGGTTTTTCCTGTTCATTTTCAATTTTTGGCTCAAAGGTTTCTTGCATATAGTAATAAGATTACGCTATTTTTAAGAATTTTTCAATTGTTCCTCTGTTTTTCTCTGTCATTCCCATAAGCCCGTTGTTAGAAATTGAATGCCAGGCGTATTTTTCGTCTTCTGAATCTTTTGTTACAAGTATATATCTTAATGCAAATGCCAATCCCCTTTCTAAAATCCCGAACTTGATTGCGTCAATTAAATGTTTTTTCTCAAGACTGGATAATTTTCTTTCTTTTTCATATCCTTTTATCAAGGCTCTAAAATTTTTATTGCTCCATTTCTTCCAGTCACTTACAAAACACCATCCCCGGCATGCCTGGCCCAAATCAAAGATAAGTTTTCCATAATAAGACCTGTCA
>JAHJXC010000019.1 GCA_018827845.1 Patescibacteria group bacterium | reverse complement strand
TTCTAAAGGACAAGACAAGAATCCCATTATTAAAAAACAAAAAAGCCGCCATCAAAAAACAGCGACTGATTATCCGACCTTCTAATATTTGTCCAGTTTTGGGTTAGGATTATGTCCATTATCATTTATATCCAACCCAGTTCCTCCTCTGGATTTTTATCTTATACCTTAATCCTATCGGACTAATTAAATAATGTCAAATTAAACTTATCCACAGCCATTATATTAAAGGACATTCTTGGGCACCGAAATTAAGGAGGAATATTCACTAACCCGGTGCCCAAAAATATCCTCTAATCTAATAAAAGACATTAACGGACATATAAATTAAATCCTATATATCATCTGTCCCTTGTCAAGACAATTTACTTTATTTTATAACACAAAAAGATTTTTGTCAAATTGACAAAAATCTTTATCGGACATCCTAACAAATATCAACCTGCCACGTTGACATACCCTTAAAAAATAAAATTGCCCTGCTTCGTTAAGAAACAGGGCGATTTAATAATCAATTTCCGATTCCAATATTGTAAGCGTTGCAAAACATACACTGGCTCCAGCTTCATTTTCTATCGTTAAAGTACAGGTAATGGTTTTAGGATAACCATCAGGCAGGGTAATATTGCCCCATACATCAAGAAGGCCGTAAAAACTTTCTCCGTTGGCGTCAACGCATACTGCCATAATCTTGTTGTCATTGTCTCCTTTTGAAGTCCAATAGAAATCTGTTCGTTCACCAACAGATATTTTAGACGGGCTAAACCGAACCGTACAAGATGGCAAAGCCGTCACATTAGTTTTTCTGGTTATTTCTGTTCCAATCCTGATATATTTTTCCTTTACTAATTCCATATCTCTTGTGCCAATGAGATATTCATTAGGGCCTTGTATAGAAGGCCACAGAAAAGGAATCATGGCGACAACAACGGGATCTGAACTGGCAAGCTCATAATACTGCTGCGCGCGGACTACCCAGGCCTCCTGCTCTTCCAAAGAGGGCGGCGTTGTTCCAAAGGCCACTCCGTCAGCAACTAGGATAATTTTTTGGCCATCTAGCAATTTGTTTTTCAGAATATTAAAAATTGGCAGGATGGGATCAAAAGTGCCGTAATAGTCAAAGCCGACCCAATCATAACCGGAAGGAATTTCCAATGTCTCGTCAACCGCTGCTGCGGCAAAAACCACAACTATGGGTATATTGGGAAATTTTGCTTTTATCTCTATGTTTATCGCCTCACAGAGATTTTTGACTTCTTCTCTGCTAAGACCCATATTTTCGCCATTCAAGTATGGCTCATCTATAGAATAAAAGGCAGCTATGTATCTCGCATAAGGAGCGATTATCCTTGCATATTTATCCCATCTTTCACGATAGTCAATCCTTAAGGATATCTTTTTTTCCATATCCGGATTGTATTCCAAAAATATGGAGTCTACTGAAATAATGACTTTTTGGTTATATATGGCTGCTATCCATAATTTAAACACATCTATTATGTTTCCGGCAGGCATAAAGACTACGTTGGAGAAATCTTTGCTTTCTCCCCAATACTCCGGCGTGGAATAAAAACCGAAGTATTTTAGTTCAGCCGATGCCGTGGATGCCATAATCAGCACAAAAATTATTATTCCAACAATACCTATTTTTCTCATCTTTTCCCCTCCTTTGGCCGTTATTTTTAAAGTTTCTAGATTCTATTATAAGATATACAATATTTAGGCAATTTTTGCAATGGCGATTTAAAAAAATTCCCAGGCGCATGGCTGGGAATTTATTCTATGAACAAAACTTTAATTTTTTTGTTTTCTATATATTCTGCAAGCTTTAAAATATCCTCATTCCTTAATCTAATACAGCCCCTGCTGATTCTTTTGCCAATGGAACTTTTGTCATTTGTGCCATGAATTCTTATTGCCGGATCTATACCCATGGCGTTCCGCGGGTCACCGGGCTTGATCTTTTCCGGAAGAACAATTTTTTTAAATACGCCTCCCTTGCGAGCGCTTTGCTTGGCAGAATGATTATAAAAAACATTGCCAGTAAAATTATTAAAGATCTCATCTTTTCCTCCTTTGTTTATTTTAATTATACCATTTAAATTTTACGGCTGTAAGATATCTTCGGTTCTTCCGTTGATTGAGATGACAACGCTATCAACCGTTGGAAACTGCTTTAATGTTTCAGTAATTTGAGCCCTGATGGCCGCCACTCGGCAGGACCCGCCGACTTGAAATTCCATTTGCTCGTCAAAATCAATTTCAGCCGTTCTGTTTTCAATGGATAATTTTTGAATTCTCACTCCTGAATTTATATTTGAAACAAATCCTTGATTAATTTCTTCCTGCGTTGCTCCCCGCAAAAGAGATTCAATGGCTGCCCTGGCAGCCGCCAAAGTTTTAGGAACCTGCCTCTCAACAGCTATGGTGTGGGAGCAATCAAAATACGGCTCTCCAGCGAAACGAGAATCGCTTAAAAATATTTTCACTGTCATATTTCCGCTGCAAGATTCACTCGGCATGGGCGCGCTGGGATTGCCGTGTTTTATCCACTGGCCATTTTCGCAAATCCAAGTATCCTCATCTCCCCTCATCAATAACAAAACTCCTGCCAAACAAGCCAAAATAATTAAAATAACAATAACCCGCTTTTTAATTCTATTCATAGATTTATTTTATTTCTAAGGCTCTTTATTTATGCTAGATTCGGGTTTAATATCTCGTAGATCTCACCCGTTAATTTTCTGAATAATTCCCGTTTTTTCCAGAACGAATTGCTTTCTGAAATATCTTTATTCCGAATCTTATTTAACTCTATAAGCACCATATATCTTTCATGCCCCAAATCAACATTTGATTTTATATTGACGTCTTCTATTCCTTGATAAATCTGTTTCAAATGGCTGTATTTGCCGGGAATCCTCAGTTCCCGGTTGGATTTTATGAAAGATGAAAGATTTTTAGAAAGAGATGGATTCAATTCAATATATTCAATAAAATCGTGGATTGCCACAAAAAAATCAAAACTAGCGGGAGTTTTTAGAATCTTTTGAAACTTTTCATCCAAGCCGCTTTTTACTTTTTCCAGTAGCTTCATTATCTATATTATATCATAGATACCATTAAATTCAATTATAAAGAAATTTTTCTTAGGCGGATGTTTTTAGGGGTTACTTCTAAATATTCATCTTCGCGCATTATTTCTAATCCCCTCTCTAAAGTGAGCTCAAGCGGAGGCGTAAGAGTAATTGCGTCATCAGAACCGCTGGCGCGCATATTTGTAAGCTGTTTGCCTTTTGTGGGATTAACTCTCATATCTTCGCCTTTTGAAGTATTGCCTATTACCATTCCGCCATAAACTTCTGTTCCAGCGCCAATATAAAGAGCTCCTCTTGCCTGCAAATTAAATAAAGAGAAGCCGAGTGCCTTGCCATTGACCATAGAAACCATTGAACCGGCTGCCCGCTTTTCAATATCTCCGGCAAAAGGCCTGAAGCCGATTACGCGGCTGCAAATTATTCCCTCTCCTTTTGTATCTATTATAAAATCTCCATGATATCCCAATAAACCCCTTGTAGGCGCCTCAAAAATAATTCTGGTATGATTTTGCTCCGGATGCATATTAACCATAATGCCTTTTCTTTTCGCCAGTTTTTCTATAACCATTCCAGCCATCTGGCTGGGAATATCAACAATAACTTCTTCAAACGGCTCCAATTTCCCTGAGCCTGTTGAAGGGTCTTCTTTAAAAATAACCTGGGGCTGGGAAACTTGCAGTTCATATCCCTCGCGCCTCATATTCTCCAGCAATATAGCAATGTGCAATTCTCCCCGGCCGTAAACTTTAAAATAATCATTGGATGAAAAATCTATTTTAAGCCCGACATTCACGTTGAGCTCTCTTTCCAGCCTTTCTCTTGTCTGGCGGCTGGTAACAAACTTGCCGTCTCTGCCTGCAAAAGGAGAACTATTAACTAAAAAATTAAGCGAAATCGTCGGCTCGTCAACATTAATCGCGGGCAAGGCTTCTTGCGAAGCATCACTGCAAACAGTTTCTCCAATATAAATATCCGTTATTCCCGCAATCATCACTATGTCTCCGGCACTCGCTTCCTGAACTTCTTTTTTGTTAAGCCCGTGAAAAGTAAAAATTTTTGATATTTTGCCCGCTCTTGTTTCGCCATCCGCTTTTTTTAGAAAAACACTGCTGCCTGACTTGAGAACGCCTTCATATATTCTGCCAATAGCCAAACGCCCGGTAAAATTATCATAAGCAAGATTAAATGGCTGGAATCTTAAGGGTTTTTGATTCAAAACGTCTGAAGAAGCCGGCGGAATTTCTTTTAAAATAATGTCCAGGAGCGGGGTTAAATCAATTGAGTCATCCGATAAATTCATTTTGGCAATACCTTTTTTGGCTATCGCGTAGACTGTGGGAAAATTCAATTGTTCTTCGCTGGCGCCAAGATCCATAAAAAGCTCCATAACTTTTTCGTGCGTCCAGTCCGGCCTGGCCGCGGGCTTGTCTATTTTATTTATTACAACGATCGGCTTCAGCCCAAGCTCCAGAGATTTTTTTAAAACAAATTTTGTCTGGGGCATCGGGCCTTCTTGCGCGTCAACCACCAAAATTACAGAATCAATGGAACGCAATACGCGCTCAACTTCAGAACCGAAGTCCGCGTGCCCTGGCGTATCCACTATATTTATTTTTGTCCCATTATAGAAAATTGAGGCGTTTTTAGAATAAATAGTAATACCTCTTTCTTTTTCCAAATCGTTTGAATCCATGGTGATGCCGTCTTCTGCAGCGCCTGTTTGGCGCAGTAAAAAATCGGTAAGGCTGGTCTTGCCGTGGTCAACGTGAGCGATAATAGCTATATTTCTAATTTCCATAAATTTCCAAATTAAATATTCCCCGATTCCACAGGGAACAAAACGCATAGATTCTTCTCTATTTCTTCTTGGCTTTCTTTGTTTTTACTGTTTTTTTAACTGCTGTTTTATTTTTTTCCTCCTTCTTTTCCTCCAAAGATTTTATAATCCTGTCAAGCTTAACATTCAGCATGTCAAATTGCTTTTTTATCTCATCATTGTCAGTTTTAACAGGAGCTTTGTAACTATCAAAACTTTTTTGCGGAAATCTGTCTCCCCCTCTATAATTTCCGGTTTCCTTCTTGCCTCCAAAACAAACATTGCAATACACTGGCTTGCCGCTAGTTGGCTTAAAAGGAACCTCGCAGGACTTCCCGCATTGGTCGCAAACTGCCTGATGCATAGTGACTGGACCGCGATCTCTGCCACGATCTCGTCTGCCAAATCCGCCTCCGCGGCTGCCGCCAAAACTTTTTCCTCTATCTTGTTTAAAATTTCTCATATGTTTAGAGTATACGCTACTCTTGCTTAAAAAGCAATGGGGGGAATGTGTGCCACTGAGTGGCTAACATAAATCACTTTCTGGTGCGAATAAAATTTTCAATGGAGCGGTCATAGGTCTTTTCCGCCTCCTTTGAAAAACAACAACCTGGCAATTCTCCGTTGTCTCGGTGATGCCTTATGCACTCGCAGCAAATCCCCTTCCTCGGGCAACCGGGGTAAGTGCAGGGACACGTTTTTAAATTGTTTTCCTTCTGACACTCCATAAAGTTAGTTTAGCATTTTTGAAATACTTATTTAAATACCTATCTTCATTATCCCCTATTTTCCTCAAAATTTCCAATGAAAAAGGCCTGGTGCGTTAGGGCGTCCAGGCCGGATTTTTTCTCTCTTATTAAAATCTAAAATAATATTCCAACTGTCTTGTCTGGCAGTATATTGAGCCATCATATTTCTCAATGGCTTTCGTATGCTGCCTACTCAAAATTTCTGAGGGCTCAATGGGAAACTCTTTGGTGCCATCGCTGGCTTTGCCAATCTCTTTTTGGGCTCTTGATAAAAATTTTTCCCAGAACCTCCTTTCTCCTGCTTTCATTTTGTCCATGACTTCGGGTGTCATAGCTACTCCCAACTTAATTTTTGGAATTCCGCAATCCATCATTTCCTCCTTTTTTATTCAAGTTTCTATATTCTAGTTTAGAGTATACTAAATGATATTAAAAAGTCAACCATATTCTATATCCCTTTTACAAATCTTTCAACATTTTGCTCGCGCTGTTTCTGTTCCTCCTCCATTTTCTGCTTTTCCTGCGGGGTGATAAATTTCATTGGGAATTCTATGGAAAATGACGAGCCCTTGCCTATGCCCCTGCTTTCTGCCCAAATATCCCCGCCATGGGCACTCATAATCTCTTTTGCCACATAAAGGCCGAGCCCTGTTCCTTCAACATGCACGCTCAGAGTGCCGTTATGCGCGCGGGTAAATTTCTGGAAAATCCTGGCAAGAGAATCTTTGTCCATGCCCATGCCAGAATCTTGAACTTTGAAAATAATGGTATTTTTCTCCGGATTTTTATAGAGCGAAATCTTGGCAAATCCTTCCTTAGTGTATTTCAAGGCGTTGTCAATCAAATTGCTCATGGCCTGGCGCACTTTTTCCTGGTCAGCAGTAACCATAAATTTCTCGTTTTCATCAAGTTCCAAAGAAAATTTCAGGGGGATTTTTCTTTTTCCGTTGATTTGGAAAAAATCGTCAAAGATACTCTTTACCAAATCCTTCAAGTCAAATTTCTGAAAATCATATTCCATTTTGCCTCTCTCAATCCTGCTGAGATTAAGGAAATCGGCAATCAAGCGCACCAAGCGGTCGCTGGACTGTAATATTCGGTCAACAGCTGTCCTTGCTTTTTCCGGCACTGGGCCAAAAGTTCCCTCCATCAACATGGAGGAATAACCCTTGATGGCAGTAATGGGCGCGCGCAATTGGTGCGAGGTAATGGTCACAAACTCCGACTTGGCCTGGTCCAATTCCTTCAGCCGC
>JAHJXC010000018.1 GCA_018827845.1 Patescibacteria group bacterium | reverse complement strand
GCAATCAAAAAAGGAGGGAAAATAATGCAAGAGTATTTTGTCGTAACTAACAGTAACGCAGCACCATTTTTCTCAGATACAGCTGAAACTTTCATTAAGGCATCATCTCCAAAAGAAGCGGCTGATAAAGTCCGCAAAAATTACAAACATCCTGCTGGCCTTTTTGCACTAGTAGTTTATACTAATACCAACGCTTACCACAAAGGTAAAAAAACCATTGGAAAGATGGTTATGTAAGCGAGCCGAGGTAAGAGAAAAAGGTATTAAGTGCCAACATTGTGGCGGGCAGACTGAATTAAGTGTTATGAACACTGGCAAAAATGGCTCGAGCGACATTCACACCTGTAAGAAATGCAAAAAAGATGTAGTAGTAAATATGAGTAAATATTAGTTAGATCTTTTTACAAAGAAAGGGTTTCCTGCATGGAAGCCCTTTTTATTTTGACAAATAATGTGCACCACCGAGTCTTGCATGTGCAAGGCTGAGCCGTGCACATTTTTAATCCTGCCAATTTTTGGCCTTTAGTGCTTCGCGGGCGGAGTTTTGTTCCGCCTCCTGTTTGGAATTTCCCTGGCCCTCGGCAATCAAATCATCATTAAAATAAACTCCCACCACGAAATTCTTGGCATGATCCGGCCCCCAGTCTTTAATTAATTTATATATTGGCGTCACTCCTACAACCTCTTGCGCTCTTTCCTGCAATAAACTTTTGGCGTCTATCCATAATTTTTTATCAATGATCTCCTGCAGACGCGGAAAAAGAAATTTCTCCAAAAAGCCAAGGCAAACTTCATAATTCTGGTCAATGTAAATTGAGCCGATCAATGCCTCAAAAGTATTTGCAAGAATATATTGCCTTGCCTTGCCAGTATCTTTTTTCTCGCCCTTGGATAAAAGCAAAAAATCCTCCATGCCCATATCTTTTGCCACAGAAGAAAGAATAATGGCATTGACCAAGGCGGCTCTCAAAGAAGTCATTTCACCCTCATTTTTGTCTGGGTATTTTTCATAAAGATATTCAGTGGTGGCCAATTCCAAAACAGCGTCTCCTAAAAACTCCAGACGCTCATTATGCTCAAGCTTTAAACTAGGGTTCTCGTTCAAATAAGACCTGTGAGTAAAGGCCTGGATAAGAAGATTTTTATTTTTAAAATTAACTTCTATTTTCTTTTCAAATTTAGAAAAATCTTTCATTTTTTATTTAACATTTTAATGGCTTTGGCTACTATCGGCCTGATATCGTTATACATCTTTAAATCTCCCAATTCTTCCATCTCAAACCAATTAGCGTCGTCCAAACCGCCGGATTCTTTTAATTTCAATTTCTTGTCGCTGGTTGACGCTAAAAAATATTTAACAATTTTTTTAATTTTTCCTTTTTCAGGATCAGAGGCAATGTATTCGTTTTCTCCAATTTCTTTTTCAATTTTTATATCAAGGTCGATTTCCTCTTTAATTTCCCTTACTGCTCCTTGTTCCGCAGTTTCTTCCCCTTCCAAATGGCCCTTTGATAAAGTCCAATATCCGAAAACGTCATGGACTAACGCAAAAATAAAATCATCATTTTTTCCCTCGGCCTTGCTCGGAACAAGCCTGTAAACCACGGCTCCGGCCAGTTTTTCCTCAGGTATTTCTATTTCTTCTTCTATTCCCATTTCCTTAAAAACCGTCCCGAGGACGCCGTTTACAAATCTGCCTGAAGATTCACTGCCAAAAGTTTTAGCAATTTCTATGGCCTCATTAATAGCCACCCTTGAAGGCACTTCCTCTTTTTTTTCAAATAAAAGCTCAAATAAACCCAATCTTAAAACATTTCTGTCCACAACTGCTATCTGATGAAGAGGCCATTCTGGAGCAACTTTTTCAATAATCTTGTCTATTTTTTCTTTGTTCTTTAAAATGCCTTCCACCAGTTTTTTGGTAAAGGAAGTATCTTCCAATCCTGGTGCAAACTCTCTTAGATTCCTTTCTAAAATCTCTTTTGCCTTTTTGCTGTCATAATTATTAAAATCCACCTCAAATAGAGTCTGCATCGCTATACTTCTTGATAAATGACGGTTGGCCATAAATAAATTGTAAAACTACTTTGTTTATTTTTTAGAAAGCTCTACGGCGTCAAGAGGCTTCTTTTCTCTTTTTTCTTCTTCTTGTGCCTTTAATTCCTTTTCTTTCTGCTTTCTCTCTTTTTTGGTCAGTTTTTTCAAAACGTCAATCACTTCCTTACCTTTATAGATGCCGCAGTTTAGGCAGGCTGTATGCGGCAGCACCGGCTCCTTGCATTTTGGGCAGGACAAAAAACGCCCTTCTCTCAAGGCATGGTGCGCCCTTCTTGTGCGCGTATGACTGCGCGTGCTTCTCATCCGAATAACCATCCCGGTTAGTACAAATTATGATTGCCTTCATTTTTGATTATTTTTTCAATCTCCAAAAGAAACAACCACAATTTTAAATTATTCCAATAATTTTATTCTGCCCGGCAAAAATAATCATAATTTGTCCTACCGGGCATATTATCACTATACACCATCCCTCACTTTTTTGCAAAAGAATTTTAATTTATAAAATATAAAATTCATGTATTTCATATCCTTAAAATGTTACCGGATAACTGCGATAGCAGCCAAATGGTAACATTTTAGTATAGCTTAAATTTTAATTTAAATTGTTCCTCATTGGTAAAAGATTCAACGCGTAAAAATCTGACATAAGGCCTTATTTCAAAAACTTCAACAATAAAATCAATCTCGTCTTCGCATTCATAAGGCAAAACAAAAACACTTTTTTGCAATTCCTTAAATCCCAAATCTTTTAATTTTGCTCTCAGGACCTCTCTCGCCTTCTTCTTTTTCTCCGGAATATCAAAAATTACTATTCTCCATTTGCCATCCCATTTATCCGGCTTTTTAATTTTTAATTCATTAATCTGATACTCTAATGCTTTCTTTTGACCGTTCTTAGTTAGAACAATATAAACGTTTCCGTCTTCTTTTTCTCTATAGTCAATCAGTCTATTTTCGTAGAATTCTTTTACTATCCGGAGTAATTTTCTTTTTTCTATTTCTTTCCAATCTTTGACGACAACGTCTAGAATTTTAAAATAATTTTTGGGCGAACGGGAAAAACCCAAAGCAACCCCGGCAACCAACAACAAAAGAATTTTTTGTTTTGTTTCGCTTTTTAATGCCATGTGATTAATTATACAGTAATTATAAAAATCTTACCATTCCCAAGCGATCGCAGTTTATCCGTAAGATTTTATATATTCGTGTATACCTAACAAACAATATAGGTGGCAAGTAGATGTTTATAAAAAGAAAAAGGGGAATAAAATTATTCCCCTAAAGAACTTTGCTTATGCTAATTCTCGTCCTTTTAATACTCGATTAACGAGTAATTTTATATCTTCAACACCGTAATAGCGATCCCCTTCATCGGTTCTAACAGCTGGAAGCAGTTTACCAGTTTTTGGAAATATCGCTACTGCATCATAACTTACTACAATCTTAATCCCTTTAATCTTTAATTGACTTAAGAGTTTAAGGGCCTCCTTATCTACTTCTTCCTTTCCACTTAAAAATATCCGTACTCTCTTAATCATAACAACCTCCTTTTTGGATGACTCAATGTTCTTTGCTATAATGATTTTATCATGGCCTCTAAATTTGTACATCTGCATGTTCACAGCCATTATTCCCTGCTTGACGGGCTGGCTAAAATTGATGATCTTGTTAATGAAGCCGCTAAATATGAAATGCCGGCCCTGGCCTTGACAGACCATGGCAATCTTTACGGCGCTATTGAGTTTTACAAAAAATGCAAAAAAGCGGGCATCAAGCCCATTATTGGCGTAGAAGTTTATATGGCTTATGAATCATTGCATCAAAAAAGGCCTAATATAGACAACAAACGCTATCATCTAACTCTTCTCAGCCAAAACGAAACTGGTTATAAAAATTTAATTCAGTTGGTTACTATTGGCCATCTGGAAGGATTTTATTACAAACCTCGCATAGATAAACAGGTTCTGCGACAATATTCTCAAGGGTTAATCGGCCTGTCAGGGTGTTTGACTAGTGAAATATCCAAATTATTGGAAAGAAAAAATTTTGAGGAAGCGGAAAAAACAGCAAAAGAATATGAGGGGATTTTTGGCAAGGGAAATTTTTTCATTGAAATCGGCCATCATCCAAACATAGAAAATTACAACATTGTTAAAGAAAGATTGATTGAACTTGCCAAAAAATTGGATATTCCTTTAGTGGCCACTCAAGATGTCCATTATCTCAAGCCCAGCGATGCTGATGCCCAGGATTTTCTGGTGGCAATCCAGACAAACGCGAGAATGAATGATATGGATCGGCTCACTATGCGCAACGATGATTTTTCAATGTGTCCGCCCAAAAAAATGGAGGAATTATTCAAGGATACACCCGAGGCAATAGAAAATACCGCTCTTATTGCAGAAAAATGCAATCTTGAACTGGAACTTGGCAAATGGGTGTTCCCAAAATTTAAACTAGCAGAAGGCAAAACCGCCAGACAAACTTTAATAGAAATAGCCACAAAAAATTTTAAAGAGCAGTATAAAGGGCAAAACAAGGAAGCCAAGGAACGGCTTGATTATGAACTTGAGACAATAAATTCAAAAGGCTATGCTCCTTATTTTTTAATAGTGTCAGATATAATAAACTGGGCCAGAAGCAAAGGAATCATTACCACCACTCGCGGTTCTGCTGCCGGCTCTTTTGTTTCTTACCTGATAGGCATTACCAATATTGACCCATTAAAATTCGTTCTTCCTTTTGAGAGATTTTTAAATCCTTTCAGGCCTTCTCCGCCTGATATTGATATAGATTTTGCCGATGACCGCCGGGAAGAAGTTATTGAATATGTCAAAGAAAAATACAAGGAGGATCATGTGGCGCAAATCGGCACTTTTGGAACTATGATGGCGCGTGCGGCAATCCGCGATATTACCCGCGCCCTTGGCAAACCCTATAACCTTGGCGACAAAATTTCTAAACTCATTCCATTCGGTTCCCAGGGCTTTCCAATGTCCATTGACCAGGCCCTAAGAATAACTCCCGAACTTAGGGAGATTTATGAATCAGAAGACGAGGTAAAAGAAATAATTGATCTGGCAAAAAAGATTGAGGGTTGCGCCAGACATGTTTCTGTTCATGCAGCAGGTGTGGTTATCAGCCCCACTAAGCTTACTGATTATGTTCCCCTCCAAAGAGAGCCCAATGGCGAAAAAATCATTACTCAATATGACATGCATTCTGTTGAAGACGCGGGGCTGTTAAAAATGGATTTTTTGGGAATAAAAAATCTCTCTATTCTGGGCAATGCAGTGCGGCTGGTAAAAAAAATTCATAACATAGATGTTGATTTGGAAAATTTATCTTTTGACGATAAAAAAACTTTTGCTCTTCTTTCCCGAGGAGAAACAATAGGCGTTTTTCAGTTGAGCGGAAGCGGAATGACGCGCTGGCTCAAAGAATTGAAACCAAGCACCATTAATGACATTATGGCCATGATTGCCTTGTTCAGACCTGGCCCAATGGCAAATATCCCGACTTATATTAAGCGCAAGCACAATAAAGAGACAGTCATCTACACTGACCCGCGTTTGGAAAAAATATTAAAACACACTTACGGCGTGATTACATACCAGGAAGATGTTCTGCTTATTGCCATGGAGCTGGCTGGCTATAACTGGGAAACCGTTGATAAATTCCGAAAAGCCATTGGCAAAAAAATCCCGGCAGAAATGGCTAAGCAGGAAAAAATTTTCATTGAAGGATGCCAGGCGAATGCTGGATTGAGCAAAGAAAAAGCGGAAGAATTATGGAAACTGTTTGATCCCTTTAAGGGATATGGATTTAACAAAGCGCACGCTGCCTCATATGCCAAAGTGGCTTATCAGACCGCTTACATGAAAGCCAATTTTCCGGCAGAATTCATGGCTTCAGTTTTGACAGCTGACGCCGGCGACACAGAAAAAATTGCTGCCAGCATTACAGAGAGCCAAAGAATGGGTATTCCAATCTTGTCGCCGGATGTTAATGAAAGTTTTGGGAATTTTACCGCAATAGAATCTTTGAAGGCGATCCGTTTCGGCCTTTATTCCATAAAAAATTTAGGACAAGAGATAGCCAATGCCATTATTGAAGAAAGAAAAAATAATGGCCAATTTAAATCTTTTTCTGATTTTCTGGAAAGAGTCCGGCATAAAAATTTAAACAAAAAATCCTTAGAATCCTTGATAAAGTCCGGGGCTATGGACGCGCTGGGCGAAAGGAATCAAATGATTTTCAATATGGATGATGCCCTTACTTATAACAAAGAATCGGCAAGATCATTTCAAAACCAAAATTCCCTTTTTTCATTAATGAAAGACCGCTCAAGTATTCCAACATTAAAACCGAAAGAGGTTGAACCGGCTTCGCAGGAAGAAAAATTGGCCTGGGAAAGAGAGCTTTTAGGGCTGTATATTTCCGGCCATCCTTTGGATAAATTCAAGGATAAAATGTCAAAGATAAAAACCAGTATTGGTGATGCAAAAAAGATGCCGAGCAATGCGCCTATGGTTACAGCCGGCATGATTGAAGAAATTAGAAAAGTGATGACAAAGAAAAATGAGCCTATGCTTTTTTTAAAACTCTCGGATTATAAAGATAGTATTGAGTTAGTAATTTTCCCCAGTGTTTTGCCGCAATTCGGCAATATGATAAGCGAAGGAAGGTGCATTGCAGTAAAAGGCAAAATCTCCCATCGCAACGGCGACCCCTCCATCATCGTAGGGGAAATAAAAGAAATGAAATGAATAGATAGTTGTGCAACATTGAATGTTGCACATTTTTCCCGTTGTCAAACGTCTAAATTTTGCACGGCTTTAGCATGAGTCTGAATAAATAATCTTCTCGGTTCTACTTCTTTGCCCATTAAAGTATCAAAAGTTTTATCTGCCTCCTCTGCATCTTCAATCGCCACCTGCTTTAAAATTCTTCTTTCCGGATCCATGGTAGTTTCCCACAACTGCCCCGGGTTCATCTCGCCCAAGCCTTTGTAGCGCTGAATATTATATCCCTCTGTTTTCCCGACAATTTTATTTTTTTCTGCCTCGTCATAAGCGTATAAAATCTCTTTGCCTTTCTGAATTCTAAATAAGGGCGGCAAAGCAACATACAAATAACCCTGCTCAATGACCGGCATGTAATAGCGGTAAAAAAGCGTAAGCAGCAAGGTGCGGATATGCGCTCCATCAACATCCGCATCAGTGGCAATGATAATTTTATGATAGCGCAACTTTTCAATATCAAACTCATCAGCAATGGCCGCGCCCAATGCAATCACCAGGGACTTAATTTCTTTTGACGCCAGCATTTTGTCTATTCTGGCTCTTTCCACATTCAAAATCTTTCCGCGCAAAGGAAGAATGGCCTGCGTGCGCCTGTCCCTGCCCTGCTTGCTGGAACCGCCGGCTGAATCGCCTTCCACAATAAACAGCTCTGCTTCAGCAGGATCCCGAGTTTGGCAATCTGCCAATTTGCCCGGCAGGGTCAATCCTTCCAAAATTCCCTTTCTTAAAACGCTTTCTTTCGCAGCCTTGGCAGCCTTGCGCGCCTTTAGAGCCAGACTGACCTTGCTGATAATAGCTCTGGCATCATTTGGATTTTCCTCTAAAAAACTTGAGAAGCTCTCAAGAAAAATTGATTCTACTGCGCTTCTTGCTTCTGGATTGCCGAGTTTTGCCTTTGTCTGGCCTTCAAATTGAGGGTTTCTTAATTTAATGGAAATAACAGCAGTCAGACCCTCTCTTACATCATCACCGGTAAAATTATCTTCGTCCGCTTTAATCAAATTATTTTTCTTGGCATAATCATTAAGGGCGCGCGTGAGAGCAGTTCTGAAACCAGTAAGATGCATGCCTCCTTCCGGCGTATGGATGTTATTGGCAAAACTAATTTCTTTAATGGTAATATCTTCAATGTATTGAAGAGCAATTTCAATACTGGGAATTGCATCACTTATCTCTTTTTCAATATAAAAAATGTTGCCGTGGACGGGCTTTTCTTTTTTGTTCAAAAATTTTATCAATGATAAAAGTCCGCCTTCAAAATAAAAAGTGTGGGAATCAACAGGAAGTTTTAACAAGTTTAAAAATAAAATTTTAGAATCATCTATCTTTCCTTTATGGTCGCGCGCGTCAATAACTCTTATCTTCAATCCTTTGGTTAAGTAGGCCTGCTGGCGAAGATGGCTTAAAATTTTATTCCAGTCAAATTTTATTTCAGAAAAAATTTCCGGATCCGGTTCAAAAGTGACAATGGTCCCGTTTAATTTGCTGGAATTGATTTTTTTTACTTTTGAAATTGCTTTGCCTCTTTTATATTCCTGAGCATATTCTCCATTGTCGCGGTGCACTTCAACACGCATCCAAACAGACAGGGCATTGACCACAGAAACACCGACGCCGTGCAGACCGCCGGCAATCTTATAAGACTCCCCGCCGAATTTTCCGCCGGCATGCAGAGTGCACATTACAGTTTCCAGGGCAGATTTTTTTGTTTGTTTATGAATTTCCACAGGAATGCCCCGGCCGTTGTCCGCCACCCTCACCCTATTATCAGGCAAAAGAGCCACTTCCACCTCATCAGCAAAACCAGCCATGGCCTCATCTCTGCCATTGTCAAAAACCTCCCAAACAAGATGGTGGAGGCCATCAACGCCAGTAGAGCCGATATACATGCCCGGCCTCTTGCGGACCGGCTCAAGCCCTTCAAGCACATAAATATCCTTGGCTGTATAGCCGTTATTTTGCTTGCTAGATTTGGCTATCATTGCTTATATTTTAACATAAATAGCCATTCTGCGCCAGTAGTTTTTGAAGACATCAATGGGGACAAAATTGTGTTTTCCTGAATCTTCATCCAATGAATCAGGGTCGTGGTAATAAAAGCCCCAGAGGGTGCCTTTTTTAATTTCAAAGCCTGTTAAAAGCACCTGATGAAATTTATTCTTTTCTGAAAAACTTTTTGCTGTTGGGACAATAATCGGGCAGCCAGACGATAAGTTATCTATAAATTCCTGAGTGGCGTCTTGGATTAAATTTTCCTGCACGCTTTCAATTTCTGATTTCCATTCTTTCTTGTGGCTATTGAAGCCGAGCTCTCTAGCCATCTCCACTATAAAATCATGGATCCATCCGAATTCGCCAAAGCCGCCGCGTTTATTTGCTTCATTAATAAGGTCGTCAATCGTAAGGTTGGCTTCTCTAAAATTATCCATAGCCATTTTCAGGCAAGCAATTCCGCAGGCGCGCGGCTTCCAAAATTCATCCTGCACGTGCAAGTATTGCGAATAATACGGCACATCCAGCAAGATTTTTTTATTTTGATATTCAAAAGCCATAAATTTTACCTTCTTACTTCCCATTCGGGGTTAGCGTCCAAGGCATCCATAATTTTGTTCATCAGGGCATTTATTTCCTTGTCTGTGAGAGTTTTCTTCTGCGACTGGAAAATCAAATGAAAGGCAAAAGATTTTCTCTCCTCATTTTCATAAATATCAAACAGGTCAGTGTCCACTAAAAGTTCTCCGGCAGTATTTTCAATAATATCCATTACCTCAATAACTTTTGTATTGAATGGAATAAAAATTGCGATATCGCGCTGCGCAGCCGGATATCTGGAAATAGGCATATATTCCATTTGTTCATCAGCCATTCTCACAAGCATCTCAAAATTAATCTCAAAAGCGCCATGGTCAATATGTCCGATGGATGTATTTCCTACCCTGATATCCGCCTTCGCCAAGGCTTCGGCGGACGCGTCCGCGAAATAAAAATCGTCAAGTCCGAGCCTTTCCAGCAACATTTCAACAACACCCTTTATCTCGTAAAAATCAGTATTTAATCCTGCTCCTGCCAAAGATATTGTCTCTCCTCCAGCCGGGAAAATTTTACCAATCTCAAAAATTTTTATATCTTTAAAATATCTTGAATTCTCTCTTATGTTTGCATTTAATCCGTCCAAAAGATTGCTTCTTAAATAATTTTTATCCTTTGCAATAGGATTGCTGATTTCTATATCGCCTTTATCAGTAAAAGAGTAATTATACACTTCTGAAAACCCTGCACCTGCAAGGATATTCCTTATTAAATTTGCGTACTCGTAATTTTCATTACTCGTTGCCGGAATCAAAACTTCTTCCGGAAGTTTTGAGGGAATTTTTTCATATCCGTAAATTCTCGCTATTTCTTCAATTAAATCTTCTTTTATGGTTATGTCCAGGCGCTCAAACGGAACAATAATTACCAACAAATCATCATTTTCTGAAATCATTCTCCTAATTCCGCGGAGATTTTTAAAAGACAGTGACTTTTTAAAATCCTCAATTACAACCTCTTTATTCTTTCTAGTGGCATGGATAATCTTTCCATTGCCTAAATAAATACCGCAATGATCAATTCCTTCTTTTATTTTTGAGCCTTTCATAAATTCTTTAGATTCATAATGAATCTTTCCGTTGCCTGAACTAGAAAAAACAACATCTCCCGGCTTTATGTCCTGTTCGGCTATCGCATAGCCGAAGAAATACTGGTCAACGGTCATTCTTGGAATCTGCACCCCTGACTGGCTAAAAACATAACTAGTAAAAGAAGAGCAGTCAAAAAATTCTGGTGCGTCAAAACTGACGCTGGCGCCGTATTTATACGGCTTCCCTTTCAAAGATTTTGCCAGTTTCAAAATATTTGTTATGGGTTTGATTTTTTTAATTTCAAAACCAAGCCGTTTTAAAATATCAATGATTTCTTTTTCCGGAATATGTATGCCGAGATTTTTTTCAACATCCATCGGATGAATTCCCAGCACATATTTGCAGGGTTTCCTGGGATAAAAATCAATCTTTGGCCCGACCTTGCCTCCGGCGGTTTTTAAAATTATTTCTGTCATTCTGTCCATGGCTTTCTCTGCCAGTTCAGGCGTTATGCCGTTTTCAAATCGAATGGAAGCATCGGTTACCAACCCTAACTTTTTTGATGTCTTTCTTATATTTATTGGATCAAAATTACAAACTGATAAAACTAGATTTTTTGTATTTTTTTCTATACCAGAATTTTTACCGCCTTTTATTCCGGCAATATCAAGTGATTTCTGTGTATCGCTTATTACTACAACATCTTTATCTAATTCATATTTTTTATCGTCAAGTGTTATGATTTTTTCTTTATCAGGAACATTTTTAATAACTATATCTTTTTTATTTTGTTCTCCGTAGAGTTTATCAAAATCAAAAGCATGGACAGGTTGCCCCAATTCAAATATCACAAAATTAGTAGCGTCAACAATATTATTTATTGGTTTTTGGCCGATAGAAATCAATCTTTCTTTTAACCATTTTGGGGATTCGCCAATCTTAACGCCTTCCACAACTCTTTTCATCGCTCTTCTGCAAAGATTTTGATTCTCAACTTTTAAATTTACGCTTTTTGAAATTTTGGAAATTGGAAATTTTTTAGAAATTGGAAATTGGAAATTGGAAATTCCCATTATGGCTGCCAACTCCTTGGCTATGCCGTAATGGGATAAACAATCATGCGCCCTGTTTGGTAAAACATCAATATTAAAAACAAAATCTCTTTTACCCCGAGCAATGTCGAGGGGTTCAACACTTTCAACCTCAAAACTGTGCATTGTCAAAACTTCTGCCACTTTCTCCGGCTTCAGAAGTTTTTTCGCAAAATAAGATTGTAACCAGTTATAAGATATTTTCATATATTTAAAGATTGCATTTCTCTTAATTCTTGTTCAAGAATGTTATCACTGTCATCAAATAAAAATCTTCCTATGAATTTTCTGTCTTTTAAAAATAAAGGGAACCAATACTTGTCGTCAGGCCACATTTCCATAAATGGAATTTCGTCAATATGAAACCACTCCGGTTTCATTTCCTCGCTTTCAACGGGCTCTCCCTTAAAATCATTTGCTTTAAAAATATTGACTTCCAAAACTTCCGATTTGTCTTTCCAAAAAAAATCCAAAATTCCAACATGTTCAACTTTATCAACAATAATCCTTGCCTCTTCCAATAATTCTCTCCTTGCCGCTTCAATGATTTCTTCCCCTTCATTGACTTTTCCGCCAAATCCATTCCATCTTCCTGCTCCAAATCCTCTCTTTTTCATACCAAGCAGTACCATTGGATGCTGATGAATAATGCAAAGCGTCAAAATTTTCTTATCTCTGTTTTCCATAAATTTTTATTTCGATATATCAATATTTCGATATATTATTTATTTTGCCCATAAAATCTTTCATAAAGTTCGGGTGAGTGTTCTTTTGTTATATCTCTAATGGGATCTGGTTTTGCCACCTGCTTAAACTGCAATCCCCTATGCGAACCTCCTTTAACTTTATCTGCAAAACTTTGTATTAATCGCGAACATTCATCGCATAATTTTAATCCCTTTTCTAATTCCAGTTCCGTCACGTATCTTCTGTCAAAAGAAATATATAATTGACTTCTTACTTCTCCAGTCTCTCCTTTAGCGATAAACAGCGCATCCACAAACTCCGCCCTAGTGCCCCTGTCAAAACCTTCGGCAATGTTGGACATCGGTGATATTGACGCGCGTCTTATTTGTCTTTTTAAATCAAAATCTCTGAAACTTGGTTTGTCTGTTATATTAAAAACAAAATTTGCCAATTCTCGTGCCTTTTTCCAACATATCAAATCTTCAAATTTTCTAACACTTGCCATATTGATATTTCGAAATTTCGATATGTCGATATTTCAAAACTGTTTGATAAACCTTAAATCGCCTGAATAAAATAATCTAATGTCATTAATTTTGTATTTAAGCATTGCCAGCCGATCTATGCCCATGCCAAAGGCAAAGCCTTGCCATTCTCGCGGATCAATTTTGACATTTTGCAAAACTTTGGGATGAACCATTCCTGCGCCGGCAACTTCCATCCATTTTCCTTTTTTCCTTCTCATATCAACTTCCACCCCTGGCTCAACAAACGGAAAATAACTAGGCCTCAATCGCACTTCAATATCTTTGCTATTAAAAAATTTTTGAAAAAATGTCTCCATCACTCCCCTTAAATTAGCAAGAGTAATTTTCTTGCCCACCATCAGTCCCTCTAATTGATAGAATTGAATCTCGTGGCTAGCATCAGTGGCCTCGTATCTAAAAACTCTGCCCGGCACAATGATTCTAAAAGGAGGTCCGCCAGTTGGCGGATTCTCCATATAACGGACTTGCACTGACGAAGTATGCGTCCGCATCAATTTATTGTCTTTTGTCCAGAATGTGTCCATTAAATCTCTTGCTGGATGATATTGGGGAATATTTAAAGCGTTAAAATTATAATATTCTGTTTCCAGTTCCGGACCCTCTGCAATTTCAAATCCTATGGAAGTAAAAATATCCGCTGCTTTTTGCTGCACCAAAGTCAAGGGATGCAAATGCCCCCTTTCCGGCCTCTTCCCCGGCGCCGTCACATCCAGCCAATTTTTATCTTTCTTCATGTGATTCTATTATAATTCTTTTTTATGATTTTTTCTATACTTGGGCGTTACCCAAAATCCCATGTATTTACCCAGCATGAGGCGAATCTGGGCATCAAGGCCTGGAATGGCTCCGAGCACAGGAATGGTAAAAGGAATTAAAATCCACTGAATGACGATGGTGAAATATTTTAATTTTGATTTGCCAGCGGGCCTAGGAGGCAAAAGCGTGGTGGAAATTATGGCTGACATCACCAACCCAAGCATGGCCAAGGTCATAATATCGCGCGTCACGCGCGGAAGGTTGTAAGACAAAAGCATAGAGTTAAATTCATGGCCTCCGACCACCAAAGGCAGCCACCCCAAAAAGAAAATTATCAAAGGATTGGTAGCTAAAGACCAAAAACCCTCAAGCTGAGTAAGAACCAGTCTGGCCTTTTTCTTGAATTCAATTTTCTTGTTTTTCAAAAAACCAAACAAAACATAAGAAAGATTTTCCACTCCCCAAGCCCATCTCCTCTGCTGCTTATAAACATTCTTTGCTGTCTGCCAAAAAGTGGGGGCCAGATTCGCATCCATGGAAACCGGATAGGAAAGAGGCACTACCTGATAATCGCCGTCAAAATAAATCACGCCGTTCCAAAAAATCCGCGAATCCTCGGAAACCATATTTTTCTGCCAGTACCCTATTTCGTAAAGCGTTTTAAAAGAAACCGAGTGGGAAGAAAAAGTGGCTAGACGCTCCGGCCTTTCCTGTTGAATCATCTGCCAAAAAGTTCCAGAAGTGGCCACCACTCGCGAAAGCGCCGGCGCATCCCAGATATTATTGTTATAAACCGGCACTGGCTGAAAAGAAGAACGATATGGTTTTTCACAAGTGAGAAAGTGCCATGCCAAGCATAAAAAATACTGTTCATAAGGCCGGGTATCAATATCAAAAGCAGAAACAAGCACATCTTCATATTTAATATTATTAACATCTAAAATTTTCTTTCGCGCCTCTTCAGCAGCATAGGCAATATTTGATCCCTTGCCAGCCATTTCGCCTGCTATGTCTTTGGGATGCTTAGTTGTTAAAAAGTGGGCAAACTTATCTTTATATTTTTCCATAGCGGTCTGGCTAATTTTTTCAGCTTCCTCACCTGCCCTCTCCTCATAAGCAAGCGCGATTATTATTTTGTCTTTAGGCCATTTATTGCTTAAAAGAGAATCAAGTGTGGCAAAAACAATATCCTCGTTTTCTTTATAAAAAGGCAGGAGAATCATCTGCCAGATATGGTCATGTTTTAAATTTTTTAATCTTTCCTGCCAGTCAATCTTTAGATGATGGCGCATCTTTTTCCAGTTGGCGCGCAGGTGCATGGAAAGATAAATGGTTTTTATGAGCCAATAAAGGTCAAAGGCAATAATAAAAAAAGCCGTCCAAATCGGCAGCAGCCATGAGAAAAAAACAATGCCAGCCAAAGTTCCGACACTCAAAAATCCGGGCAGAATCTCAAAAAGCCGGTAAACAATCCTGTCTTTTCCTTCCAAATCACTTGCCCGTCCAATATGAAGATAATATTTTGATTCATTCATTTATCATGTCGAGCAGGTTGTTTTTAAAAGAAACATTAGAAAGCGTGGTTGTAGAATTATAAACAGCCAGCGCCGCCTTTATTCCCCACGAACCTGTATAATTATGATTCTCAAAAGAAGTATTCTCAATAACAATGCTTGGAGAACTTACCGCATAAATTCCATGCGGGTAATTATTGTCAAACAAGGCGTTTGAAATATTCACCAAAGCACTGTCAATCATTATTCCTCCGGAATTTTGTCCCATATAGCCGTTGAATCCGGCGTAGCGAATAGTAAAACCCTTGCCATCCAAAGATCCTGTATTTAATATGGCCACGCCCCCACCTTGGCCTGCTTGAGGAGGATTCGTATCGCCATCATTGCCCGTATCACCAGCAACGCTATCATCATACAAAGATGTAAAAATAATATCGTCTGGATCCTGGCCATCAATTATTAAATTGCCATTTACTGCCAAAGATGTGTCTGATTTAATAACAACCCCGCTTGAAATAATGAGGGTTGAACTTGCAACCACAGCGGCGCCATATCTCGACATTACATAAGGCAAGGGATTGGGATGCATAGTAAAAGTGGCGTCTGCTGAAGTTATCTCCCCAAGCATAAAAATGCCGTTTATATTATTATTTGAACCTGAATTATTAATAAAACTGCCGAACGGCCCGCTAAAATAAATTGCCTCACCTTTGTTTGATTGAAAATCATTGGAATCCATCGTGGCTGTTGAGCCGGATAAATAAATACCGCGCGCGTTTTCAGTAAAATTATTATTCTGGATCAAAGGACTGCCACCGGAAACAACAAGAGCAGCGGCATATCCCGCAGGATCTCTTTCGTTGTTATTATTCCTGAAAATATTTCCAGAAACCACTGAGTCAGAATTAAGAATTTTCAGGCCGTGCACAAAAGAATATTCAAAAATGGAATTAGTGATTGAAACTAAAGAATTTTGCACAGTTAAATTTGCCCTGCCTAAATCAATGGCAATGCCCCAGCCAGAGTAAAATTTTCCTCCGTATCTGAAAATTGTGTGGTCAAAAACCGATTCTTTGTTACTGGTTTCAATCCTCATGCCATACCAGCCGCCGGTGCTAGGCAAAGTTGTGGTAGCGTCATTGTTCGTATCTCCAGCATATTCATCATCATAAAGACTGGTAAAAACAATCGGCTCTTCTGCTGTTCCTTGGCTAATTATTTTTGAATTGCCTGAAAAGGTCAGGCCGGAATCATTATAAAATTTAATGACCACGCCCGGCTCAATAGTCAAAATGGCATTTTCGCTAAAATTCTGAACCTGATTATATACAATATAAGGGCTGAGCGATTTTTTCAAAGTAATATCAGAGGAAATAGTTGACCTCCCTCCGGCAATAAGATAATTAACGCTGTTTCTTGCTTTGGGCGTGCCGTATATAACGCCGTCTTTGGCGGTTTTTCCGTTCATAATCAAAGTATTGTTAATGCCCCAGTTAGAAACATTATTTCCTGCAACATCCGGATCCACTCTTTCCATTGTGTAATTGTAATAACTGTAGTCATAGCACGGAGGCCATTGATAACGCCATCCAACGCACAAAACAGTCTGGTCAATCGTGGTAGAAGCGTAGGAAAGAACTAAAACTTCGCCATTGTTATTAAGGCCGTTTCCAAAAGAAACTGCAAGATCAGCAGGAATATCGGTGATGGTATTATCGTCTGTTCTTTCAATAAGATAATATCCATTCGCAGGAATATCTCCTGCAAGATTTATCCATGGTTTAAGATCAGTTTCTGAATATAAAATCCAGCCATCAAGATTAACTGAAGAGGAAGTTCTGTTATAAAGTTCTATCCATTCATCCTGGCTGGTTTGCTGGGATGTGCCTGCCCATGCAACTTCGTTTATGACAATATCCAGTGGCTGCGGAGTTGGCACTGGTGTTGGTGTAAGTATAGGTTCTGGTGTAGGTTCTGGACTTATTGATGGAGATGGAGATGGAGATGGTTCTTCAACATCCGGGCTTGGCTCTGGTTCTGGCGAAGGTTCAGGAGATGGCTCGGGTGTTAATGTTGGCGGCGCGCCTCCGCCTCCAAAACCGGGATAAGGCAGGGAAGAGGCATTAAATTTCGGTTCAATTATTCCTGGAGTGTCTGGGCCGACCACCGGGGTCGGTGATGATGGAAATGGAGAAAAAACTGGCGATGGT
>JAHJXC010000017.1 GCA_018827845.1 Patescibacteria group bacterium | reverse complement strand
TAATATTTTTTCCATAATAATTATCATTTTGCTTATCATTTTGTTTTTTATTCTTAAAGGGATAAAATAATGAATATGAAGAAAGGTTTGATTTTAGAATGGTTTCCAACTCCGAACTATTTAAGAATGCCGGCTGTTGGCATTGATATTTCCGACAAGTCTTTGAAATATATAGAGCTTTCTAAAAAGAAAGGAAACTTTCTGATTTCAAGATATGGGACAAGAATCGTGCCTGAAGGAATTATTGAAGAAGGCCAAATTAAGCAAAAACGGAAACTCGTTGAATTTTTAAAATCCATCAACGAGGAATTAAAGGTGAAATTTGTTAATGTTTCTCTGCCGGAAGAAAAGGCGTTTTTGAGCAGGATAGAACTGCCCTTAATGAAAGAAGAGGAGATAAAGAATGCCCTTGAATTTCAAATGGAAGAGCATATTCCCTTGTCCTCAAGCGACGCTATTTTTGATTTTGAGATTGCAAAAAAAGAAGAGGTAGGTAAAAGAGACGGCTGTTTTCAGATTAATCTTGTAGCTTACCCGAAATTGCTGATAGAGAATTACAGAGATTCATTTGTTGAAGCCGGATTTACTCCCTTGGTTTTTGAAATGGAGACTCAGGCTTTTGCCCGGACAATGGTAGCCCCCGAAGACAAGGAATCATATTTTCTTGTTGACTTCGGCAAGACCCGGATTAGTTTTGCCATTGTCAGCGACGGGAAAATTCAATTCACCTCCACAATAAAAATTAGTGGCGACGATCTTAACAACGCTTTAATGAAAGACCTGGATATAGATTTTTTCAGAGCCGAAGAAATAAAAAAGGAGCGCGGTTTGATAAAATCTAAAAACAACGAAAAGATTTTTAATGCTCTTTTGTCTGTGGCATCTGTTATTAAAGATGAAATTAATAAGCACATTATCTATTGGAACTCTCATTTAAGTGATGACGACAGAGAGCAGAAGAAAATTAAGAAAATTCTGCTTTGCGGCGGCGATTCTAATCTAACTGGTTTTCCTGAATATCTTTCGTATGAATTAAAACTGCCAACAGAATTATGTAATCCCTGGGTTAACATAATTTCCTTTGAAGAATATGTGCCAGCGATAGAATTAGGAGAATCTTTGATATATACAGTTGCTTTAGGACTGGCCTTAAGGTCTTTTAGTCTTGAAAAATAAAATGATAAATCTTTTGCCACCAGAAAATAAAATAGCGATCAAAAAAGAATATTTGAGGCGGCTGGTTGTTGTCTTCGGCATTTTTTTACTCTCTATCATTTTAGTCATTGCCGTTCTTTTGATTACATTATTTTTCATAGTGAATAATCAGAAGAAAGCACAAGATGAAGCAGTCTTTCTTGTCAAAGAGCATCTGTCTTTACAAAACGAAGCAGAGATAAGTTCTTTGGTTTCCGAGATTAATTCAAAAATCTCTCTCTTGAGCAATAATAAAAAAAATGCGAAGAGGGTAAGCGAGATTATTGAAAAAATTATTGGTATAAAAACTAAAGAAATAAAAATAACATCTTTATCTTTTGACAGCAGTAAGATTTCGATTTATGGAACAAGCGAGACAAGAACCGATTTAATTAACTTTATAGAAGATTTAAAAAAAGAACCCGTTTTCTCGAGGGTAAATTTTCCCTTAAGCAACTTTTTAAAGGAAGGAAATGTGGAATTTAATATTGTAATTGAGTTATCCGGCTATGAAAAATAAAAAATTAATAATTTCTTTCATCTTAATTATTGCCCTGAATTTAATCGCTGTTTTAGGGTGCTTATATCTATACTCAAGCATTCGCAACCAAAGAGAGGTCGTACGGCAAGACATGAAAAATTTAGCGCTCATGGAGAAAAAGGCGCAGAATATTAAATTACTTGAATTGCAGTCCGAAACATTAAAAACAGATGTACAAAAAATGGAGCAGGTTTTCCTAAAAGAAGAAAATATTGTCGGATTTATTGAAAATTTGGAAAATTTAGGCAAGGATGCAGGTGTTTCAGTTGAATTGTCTGCCGTAAGAATGGATGAAAAAAACAGCAAAGAGCCGCATTTTGACCTTATTCTGAAAGGCAGTTTTAATGCGTTGTTTCATTACATAGTTTTGCTTGAAAACCTGCCATATCAGATAATTTTCGAAAAATTGAACATGTCTTCCAAGGATAAATCATGGGAAGCGAGAACGGTAATTATATTATCAAGTTTTATTTCAAATAAAAATGATTAAATTCAAACTTGATTTTAACAAAATAATAGGTTATTTTATTAATCGAGGCAACAGGTTTTTTGCCAGAAAAGCAGAGCGTGACTGGAGGATAATGTTTGTTTGCTTCCTTGCGATTTTGATAGTTGTTCTTGTAACGAGCGAGTTTTTGTTTTGGAAAATACAGACAGAACTTTTATTAAAAGATGATTTGGATATCGGCAAAGAAGGGGATCAGACGCTTGTTATAAAAAAGGATTTACTGAAATCTATTTTGGATGAAATAGAAAAGAAGAAGGAAAAATATAATGAGGTTTTAACAATACCGCCGTCAATTCAAGATCCGTCATTATAGATTCTTCTCCCCATAGTTCAACGGACAGAACGGCTCCCTTCTAAGGAGCAGATGGGGGTTCGATTCCCTCTGGGGAGACAAGCGGACGATTAGCTCAGCGGCTAGAGCACTGCATTCACATTGCAGGGGTCACAGGTTCGAATCCTGTATCGTCCATTGGGCGGCTAGCTCAGATGGTTAGAGCGTCTCGTTTACACCGAGAAGGTCATGGGTTCGAGTCCTATGCCGCCCATTAAAAGATTGCAAATAAACTTCAGGGGGTTCCCTGCCAGCAATGCTTTCGCATAGCGAAGGCAGGCTGGAAATCCCTCAGCGCCCATGTTATCATTAAAATAATTTTCACTACTAGGTATGGCGGAAATATTGCAGAAAATTATTCAAATAAGCGGAAGCTGGTTAATTGATCACGGTATCAAAATTGCCGCTATTCTTATCCTTGCCTATGTTTTGCAAAAAACAGGCAGAATTTTTATTGAAAAAATAATAAGAAAAACTGTTCTCTCTAATCACTTTTTAAGCAAGGAAGCTGAAGAAAAAAGAGAAAATACTCTTATCAGAATATTCAGCGGAACTTTTAAAGTGGGCTTGTGGATTGTGGCCATTATGATGATTTTATCAGAAACCGGCATCAATATCGGTCCGCTTTTGGCTGGCGCTGGCATTGTTGGTTTGGCCTTGGGTTTTGGCGGCCAATATTTGATTCGCGATGTTATTGCGGGATTATTTATGATTTTAGAAAATCAGTATCGGGTAGGAGATGTGGTCTGCCTTGACGGCACCTGCGGTTTGGTGGAAGACATTACTTTGAGAATGACCATTCTGCGCGACTTGGATGGAACTGTTCATCATGTACCCAATGGCGTGATAAATAAAGCCTCTAATCTTTCCAAGTTTTTTGCCAGAATTAATTTGAATATCGGCGTTTCCTATAATGCCAATCTTGAAAAAGTCATAGAAGTAGTGAACAGGGTAGGCAGGGAAATGGCCGAAGATCCAAAATGGAAAGAAGATTTTATCAAGCCCCCGCAATTTTTGCGTGTAGATGATTTTGCTGATTCTGCCATTATGATAAAAATTCTTGGAGAAACTAAGCCTCTTAGGCAGTGGGATGTTACAGGAGAATTAAGAAAAAGAATAAAAATCGCTTTTGACAAGGAAAGCATTGAAATACCTTTCCCTCAAAGAGTTATTCACCAAGCTTAATTTGGATAAGTTAAATATACCGATAATCTACGAAGATAATGATATTTTGGCGGTTAATAAGCCAGCATTTTTAGTTGTTCATAATGGAGATGAAAGCGTGGCTGGCTGGTTGATAAAAAATTATTCGCAGATTAAAGATATCGGAGAAGATTCTAATCGGCCAGGCATTGTTCACCGGCTTGATAAAGATACATCAGGAATTTTATTGATTGCAAAAAACCAGAAAACTTTTGAATATCTAAAAGAGCAATTTCAGCAGAGAAAAATTAAAAAAACATATCTTGTTTTGGTTCATGGCCGTTTAAAAAATGACGAAGGCGTGATTGAATTAGCAATTGCAAAAAGCAAGAAAGATTTTCGAAAAAAAACAACAACAGGAAAAATGGCAGGCAAAATCAGAGAAGCAGTTACTGAATATAAAGCTTTAAAAAGATTTAATAATTTTACTTTGATTGAGGCTTATCCTAAAACTGGCAGAACGCATCAAATAAGAGTTCATCTTAAGGCCATTGGCCACCCCGTAGTTTGTGATAAATTATACGGTTCTAAAAAACAAAAATGCCCGCTTGGACTAAATCGGCATTTTCTCCACGCCTCCTCTTTAGAGTTCAATTTGCCTGCCTCGCCGAGTCAAGGCGGGCCTTCTGGCGGAAGGATAAAACTGGAAGCTGATTTGCCGCAGGATTTGCAAAATACCTTAAATATGCTAGATTATTCATCATGACAGTTAATATAGAAGAAAGAAAAAATTGGGATTTAAAATCTGGTAATACTGTTAAGGTCTGGCAGAAGGTTAAAGAGAAAGAAAAAATCAGGCTTCAGGTTTTTGAGGGTTTAATTATTAGCCACAAGCACGGTTTTGAGCCAGGAGCCACTTTTACTGTTAGAAAGATTGCTGAAGGTGTGGGTGTGGAAAGGATTTTTCCGGTTTTTTCGCCTAACATTGAAAAAATTGAAATCACTAAAAGAGCTAAAACCAGAAGAGCCAAGCTTTATTATGTGCGTGAAAAAGCCGCCAAGCAGATCCGTAAAAAAATGAAAGAAGCGCGGATAAGCAAAGTTCAAGAGGAAAAAATTGAAGAGACGGCAGAACCGCAGGAAAAAGAACAGCAATCTGAAGAATAGGAGAATAGGCGCAGGTGATGGAACTGGCAGACATGCAAGCTTGAGGGGCTTGTGGGAGCAATCCTGTGGGGGTTCAAATCCCCCCCTGCGCATCTTCCCAAATTTCTATTTCTTTTGTATTATTAAGTTAAACCTCGCTGAAAGGCGGGTAAAGGTCCATAATTATTAGCCATTCTATTAATTTATGGAGCAGGAAATTGGCAAAGTTACTCACTATTTTGATAAGGCCATGGTTGCTGTAATCAAGCTTAGTGACAAGCTGGCGGTTGGCGATAAGATTAAGATTGTCAAAGGAGAGGATGAATTTGAAATGGCAGTAGAATCAATGCAGGTTAATCACCAGAATATTGATTCTGGCAAGGCAGGCGAAGAAGTCGCAATTAAGACAACCAGCCCCACAAAAGAAGGCGCAGTTGTTTACAAAATAACTGAGTAGTAAAAATGCTTTATACAAAAAAAGGCGACAATGGCCTGACAACTCTTTTCAGTTGCTCAAAAAAGTTTTCCAAAGGTTCGGCAAGGATAGAGGCGCTCGGAGCGCTAGATGAATTAAATTCTCTTTTAGGATTTTGCAAAACTAAAGCTACGGAGATTGAATCTCCGTTTGGAGATTCAATCTCCAAACATTTAGAGAGTGTTCAAAATGATCTATTTGTGATTCAAGCGGAAGTAGCATGTGCAAAGAAGAAATTGAACAAAAAAAGAATTAATGAAGTTGAAAAATTAATAAATAAAATTGCCAAAGAACTTGTCCCGTTTAGCGGGATAAAAAGTTTTACCATTAGCGGAGGGACGGAATTGTCAGCTTTGCTGGATTATAGCCGGGCAGTGGCGCGCAAGGCAGAAAGAAGATGCGTGGCAATAAAAAAACATCTCAGCCCGGACTCATTAAAATATTTAAACCGTTTATCTTCATTATTATTCGCTTTAGCGCGCTTAGCTAATAAAGGCATTAAAGAAAAAAAGCCAAAATATTGAAAATTTTATATGGTGACTATAGTGTAGTGGTTTTGCACAGCAACCTGTGGAGTTGCTAGGTCGGGTTCAAATCCCGATAGTCACCCAAGATTATTGACAAGTTTTTTGTCTAATGCTACGAATAAAAATAGATTGATCATTAATTTCTGAAAAGGAGAAAAAATGAGATTTGTAGAAAAAAACAGAAAAGGATTTTTTGTTTATCAAGGAGGTAAAAAGAAAAAAGTAAAAATCTCAGCACAATCTCTTGTCATGAAAGCCGAAAGCTGTTTGGGATTTATAGGCAATGCGACAATGAATGGCAAGGTCGGGCCGGTTTTTTCAGTAGAAAAATTTATCTCCGAAATAAGCAGGAAAATACATGGCGAGCTTGGATACAATGGTATAAGAATAATCAAAATTAACGGAAAGTCCGTCAATTACAAGTTTGTAAAATTTGAATAATAAGTCCGGGCCCTTGGCCCGGCCTTTTTCTTTTTTGCTATTCTCGATTATAATACTACTTATCACCGGGCCATAGTGTATCGGTAACCCCGCACTATAACAAAGTTAAATGCGGGGCAGGCATACACCTATACCCCGTACCAAAATTACCGGGCTATAGCGTAATGGCAGCGCACACCCTTGGGGTGGGTGAGGACGGAGTTCAATTCTCCGTAGCCCGATAAGATAGGAAATTTTTGGTACGGGGCTTGGGGTGGGTGCGATGGTGGGTTCGATTCCCACTGGCCCGAATTTGGTTTTTCTCTAATTATTGCTAGAATATCTATATGGAGCTTTTGGCAAATATAATAGATACGATTAAATCTATTGATTCTGGCTGGGCTATGCTGGTTGGTTCTTTGGGATCCTTGTATTTTACCGTTAAAATCTACGAAGAAAAATCAGAGGCAGACCGTTCAGGCGTTGGCATAAAAAGCGTGAGTCCTGAAGGATTAGCCACTCTAAGCAATGATTCAAGGGTTGACTGCACTGTGAGCGCGGAAAAATATATTCTGGAGGATGGCAAGAACGAGGAATCCGTAAGGAATTTTTTACTGGATTTTTTTGGCAGCAAAAACAAAAAAGATTTTATTTTGGAAAAAATAAAAGACGAGAGAGGCGAGGAAATAATTTCAGAACAAATTTTAGGAAGCAAGGAAACGCTGAGTTTTCTCATACATGACTTAACTAATAAGGATATTTACAGCGTTTTTGTCTTAATAAAACTGTGTCTTAATTCAAAAGAGAGATTTTATCTTTATTATTACAGTAATAAGAAAAAAATAGAGGAAAGCGAGTCGATTCCTCTAAGATATAAGAATAAGGTTCAGCCATATAATATTTGGGTTAAAGCTTATTCTTTTTAATTATTATGTTTGATAAAAATTTAACCAGATTATTAAGCATTCTCGTCATAGTTCTTGCCATTTTCTTGGCCATACAAGCTTACAACGGTTTTCAGGAAGGAAAATATATTGGCAAGGATATTATGCCAAGTAACACCATAACGGTCAGCGCTGCTGGCGAGGTTTTTGCCAAGCCGGACATTGCCCAGATATCGGTTTCTGCGGTAAGGGAGGCAAAAACAGTTTTAGAAGCGCAAAAAAGCCATACTGAATCCATAAACAAGATCGTGGCATATTTGAAAGATTCCGGCATAGAGGAAAAAGACATCAGAACTTCTGCTTACAATATTTATCCGCGCTACGATTATTTGAGGGACAAAGGCCAGGTTTTCAGAGGATATGAAGTATCACAAACACTAGATGTAAAGATTAGAGATTTAGAAAAAGTGGGCAAGATTTTGGGCGGAGTGGCTGAAATGGGCGCCAATCAGGTTGGAGGAATTAATTTTGTCATTGATGATGAGGACGCGGTTAAGGAAGAGGCAAGAAAGCAGGCCATTGATAAAGCCAAAGAAAAAGCGGATCAGATTGCCAAAGATTTAGGTGTTAGTTTTGGCCGCTTGGTCAGTTTCTATGAATCAAGCGGAGATTTTCCGATTTATAGAAGTTATATGACAGAAGGTATGGGCGGCGCTGAACCTGTTCCAGTCCCGGAAATTCCTTCTGGCGAAAACAAGGTGACTGTTACAATAAACTTGACATACGAGATTAAATAGTGTAAAATAACTCTCTAGAAAATGCATTAGCATTTGACTTTTAAAATCTATAAAAAGGAGGTTATTTGAGGTTTGGTTTGAGGTGTTTGATCTAAAAACTTTAAATTTTTTTGGAGGTCAAAATGGAAAAAGGCATTAACAGAGAGTGCCCGATTTGCGGAGAAGGAAAACAGGCCAAGCATTTGGTCTGCAGCGATTGTTATAATGTTTACATAAATGAAGCAGGTCGTAGTTTAGCTCGCGACGGCAAAATCCCGCCCTTTACTGTATGGGCGCACGAGAGAATTGAAAAGCGTCTAGG
>JAHJXC010000016.1 GCA_018827845.1 Patescibacteria group bacterium | reverse complement strand
CTTGATGATTATGGCATTGCTTGTTCAACCGGCTCGGCCTGCACCTCTGTCAGTTTAGAGCCGTCCCATGTGATAATGGCCTTAGGCAAATCTTATGATTACAGCCATGGTTCCATAAGATTTAGTTTGGGAAGGCGCAATACAAAAAAAGATATAGATTACGTTATGAAAATCTTGCCCAAGGTCGTGGAAAAATTAAGAAAAATTTCAGCAACATGGCAGAAGTAGGCGAATGGTATTATTCAAATAAAGTAAAGGAACATTTTTTAAATCCTCATAATTTTCTCATTGAAGAGCCAAAAGAAGGCGAGTTTGACGCTGAAGGAGAGGCGGGCAATATGGCCTGCGGGGACATCATGAAAGTCTGGCTGAAAATAGATTCTAAAACAAAAAAAATAAAAGATTTTAAATGGCGCACATGGGGCTGCGCTTCAGCCATTGCCAGCACTTCTGTTTTTTCCGATATGGTAACAGAAAAAGGAGGCATGAAATTAGAAGACGCCTTAAAAATCACGCCGCAGGAAATTATCAAACGGCTCCACGGCCTTCCACCCCGCAAAATCCATTGCTCAGTTCTCGTTGACCAGGCCTTCCGCAACGCGGTCAGCAATTATTTAAAAGTTGTTGACAAAAAATAGGGAAGGGTATAGTATAGAGTTATCAACAGTTTAGGTTGACTTTTTAGGTATTTCAAGATATTATTGCAATACACTTTGTGATAATCACAAATTTAAGTAATTAATTAATATTTTTAACTATCCCTTTGGCAGATAGGATAGAAGGGGATTATTTTTGCGTTTATAATGAAACAAAAGTATTTTTCTAAATACAAAGAATCTGCCGTTCCTCTTCCCAATCTTGTCAAAATCCAAACTGATTCTTTCAACTGGATTATAACCAAGGGCCTCAAAGAGCTGTTTGAGGAGTTTTTTCCCATTGCTGATTATACCGCTAAAGAATTTAATCTGGAATTTATAAATTTTTCCATTGGGGAGCCGAAACATGATGAATATTATGCCAAAGAGAACAATCTTACTTTTGAGGCGCCGCTGAAAACAAAAGTCAAGCTTACCAATAAAAAATCAAGCACTACAAAAGAGCAGGAAATATTTATAGCAGATTTTCCTATAATGACTCCGCGCGGCACTTTTGTAATCAACGGCGTAGAGCGAATCATTGTCCCTCAGCTTTCTCGGTCTTTTGGAGTTTATTTTACCGCCAATGATACAAGAGGAAAGAAATATTTTGGATCAAAAATAATTCCTGGCCGGGGAGCCTGGATTGAAATTGAAACTGATTCGGACGGCGCTCTTTATACCAGAATTGACCGCAGAAGAAAAGTGCCCGTTTCTTCTCTTTTGAGAATTTTCGGCGCCGAATCAGACCAAGAGATAGAAAAGGCGTTTGCAAAGATTGACAATGGAGAAATTTCTTATATTAAGAAAACTCTTGAAAAAGACCCGATTAAAACAGTGGAGCAATCTTATATAGAAGTTTACAATCGTCTCCGACCCGGAGAACCTGTCAGTTTTGACACTGCCAAGAATTATCTGGACGCAATGTTTGGCCCTGTCCGTTACGACCTTTCCTTAGTGGGGAGATACAGATTAAATCATCGTCTTGATTTGCCATTGGACAATATTAAGAATGAATCCAAGGTTATTACTCTTCACGATCTAATAGCAGTTATTTCTAAAATAATTGAATTAAACAATACGCCGCTTGCCCAGCCGGATGATATTGACCATTTGGGAACAAGGAGAGTGAGAGGAGCAGGGGAATTACTGCATCAAAGATTAAGAGTGGGAATGGCTAGAATGAAAAAAAATATTCAGGACAGAATGTCCACTCTTGATTCAGAACTGCTGACCCCGACGCATTTAATCAACAGCAGGCCGATTATGGCAGTGATAAAAGAATTTTTTTCCACCCACCAATTATCTCAGTTTATGAGCCAGAAAAATATTCTTGACGAGCTGGAGCATATGAGACGCCTTTCTGCCATGGGGCCCGGAGGTTTAACAAGAGAGCGCGCGGGATTTGAGGTGCGCGATGTCCATCCTTCCCATTATGGAAGAATATGTCCTATCCAGACTCCTGAAGGCCCTAATATTGGTTTGGTTGTACATTTGGCCAGCCATGCCCGTTTGAATGAATTCGGCGTTTTGGAAACTCCTTATCGCAAGGTTAAAAATGGGAAAATTACAAACGAGATATTTTATTTGAATGCCCTTGATGAAATCAAATACATAATTACTCATGACGGCATTAATTACAACACTAAGACCGGCGAAATTCTTGATCCAGAGGTTCAAGCCAGAGCTTTTGGGCATCCGGGAGTTGTTTCTAAAAATAAGGTTGATTTTATTGATTTAACTCCCAATCAGGCATTTAGCGTTGCCACCAGTTTGATTCCTTTTTTAGAGCATGATGATGCCACGCGCGCTTTGATGGGATCGAATATGCAAAGACAGGCTGTCCCATGCATTATTCCCCAGGCGCCTCTGGTGGCCACTGGTATAGAAGCTAAGGCTGCGCGCGATTCTGGAAGGCTTGTTCTTTGTGAAGATGATGGGGTTGTTGAGGCCGTTGACTCCAAGCAAATTATTATAAAAGGCAAAAAAGGGAAAAGGAAAACTTATAATCTGATAAATTTCATGCGTTCCAATGCCTTTTCCGCCATACATCAGCGCCCGATAGTTAATGTTGGCGACAAAGTTTCCAAGGACGATGTTTTGGCTGACAATTATTCAAGCGACAAAGGGCAGTTAGCCCTTGGCCAAAATATTTTGGTCGCTTTTCTTTCCTGGGGAGGATATAACTTTGAAGACGCGATTATAATTTCTGAACGTCTGGTTAGAAATGATGTTTTTTCCTCAGTGCGCGTAGAAAATTTTTCTGCCAATGTTCGGGACACAAAACTTGGCCCTGAAATTAATACCCGTGATATTCCCAATGTTGGAGAAGAAAAATTAAGAAACCTTGATGAAGAAGGGATTGTAAGAATCGGCGCCGAGGTGAGGGCGGGTGATATCTTGGTGGGGAAAATTACTCCCAAGGGCGAAACAGAATTGACTCCTGAAGAAAGATTATTAAGGTCAATCTTTGGAGAAAAGGCGCGCGATGTGAAAGACACTTCCTTGCGCCTGGAGCATGGCAAGCAGGGAAGAGTGGTGAAAGTCAAAGTTTACTCAAGAGAAAAAGGAGATAAATTGGAGCCAGGAATAATAGAACAAATTGAAGTTGAAGTGGCTCATCTAAGAAAAATTTCCGTAGGGGATAAGTTGGCTGGCAGACACGGCAATAAAGGAGTAATTTCTAAAATCCTTCCTGTTGAAGATATGCCTTATCTTGAAGACGGCACGCCTGTGGATATTATTTTAAATCCCCTGGGAGTTCCTGGAAGAATGAATCTCGGACAGGTTTTAGAAACTCATCTTGGATGGGCAGCGGAAAAATTAGACTATCAGGCAATTTGCCCTGCTCTTAACGGGCCTACAGAGGAGGAGATAAAAGAAGAATTAAAAAAGGCAGGATTGCCAGAGAACGGCAAGATTAAACTTTATGATGGCCTAAGCGGAGATCCTTTTGAGCAGGAAGTTACTGTGGGCAATATTTATATGATGAAGCTTGACCATATGGTTGAGGACAAAATTCACATGCGATCTATCGGCCCTTATTCCTTGATTACCCAGCAACCTTTGGGCGGCAAAGCGCAGGGCGGAGGCCAGAGATTTGGAGAAATGGAGGTTTGGGCCTTGGAAGGATATGGCGCTGCCTATAGTTTGCAGGAAATGCTGACGATCAAGTCAGACGATATTTACGGCAGATCAGCAGCCTATGAAGCGATTATTAGGGGAGAAAAATTCAAGACCCCGAACTTACCCGCCTCGTTTCATGTTCTGTTAAGCGAACTAAGAGGCCTTGCTTTAGATATAGAATTAAAAGGAATGAAGATGAGTAACGCGTAACGGGGAACGAGTAACAGGTAATTTGTAATTTATGGAAGAAAAAATTAAAAATTTTTACGATTTAGAAGCATGGAAAAAAGGGCATCAGTTAGTATTAGAGATTTACAAGATAATAAAAGATTTTCCCAAAGAAGAAAAATTCGG
>JAHJXC010000015.1 GCA_018827845.1 Patescibacteria group bacterium | reverse complement strand
CTTCAATGTGATTTGATTTTATCCATTTCGGCTCCTCTGCCTTCAGGCCCAATGAGCCGAAAGCCAAAACTGATCCCCTGGTGGCAATCATTTTTTTCTTCGGATTCTTCCTTCTTCTTTGACTTTTTCTAAATTTTACTTTTTTAGGAAACAACATGCCAATTTTACTTGTGAGCGAAGCGAGCAATTGTAAAATTGCGCACCCCGCACATAATCTGGTAATATTTTTTACTATTCTTAATTATTGTCATATTTTCTATTTTTATCCGCAATGCGTAATTATAAATAAATTATGTGCGGGGTTAAGGTTTTGCAACTCCGACTTACGTCGGAGGCAAATTCCTTAAAACTTCTCTCCTTTATAAATCCAAACCTTTATGCCCAAATCTCCATAAGGAAGATGGGCCCGCTCGCGGGCAAAATCAATATCGGATCTCAGGGTCTGCAAAGGAATCCTTCCTTTCTTTGCCCATTCATACCTGCTCATTTCCGCTCCGCCCAATCGGCCGGCTAAAGAAATTTTAACGCCCTTAACCTCTCTGTTGGCCATAACCTTTTCAAGTGTCTGCTTAATTACTCTTCTGAACGGCATTCTTTTTTCCAAACTTTCCGCAACCATCTGAGATACAATTTTGGCGTGAGTTTCCGGCGCCCTTACTTCTTCTATATTCAATCTTATTTCCTGGGGAATTTCCGCTCCTATTCCGTTAAGTTTTTTAAGAATTTCCTGTTTTAATTTTTCCGAACCTTCGCCCTTTCTTCCAATGAGTAGCCCCGGCCTTGCTGTTTTTATAATAATTAACAGGAGTGCAGGCGTTCTCTCTATTTCAATACTTTGCACAAACATGCCCCGCAATCTTTTTTCCAGCCATTCCCTAAGAAGCACATCTGCCTTAAGATAATTTTTGTATTTCTTTAAGTTGAACCATCTTGACTTCCAGCCGTAGATGATTCCTATTCTAAATGAATATGGATGTACTGTTTTTGACATAATTACTTCTTTTTCTCTGTTAAAATAATTGTTATGTGCGAACTTCGGCGCTTAAAGGGCTTTACTGTTCCTCTCCATGCCGGCCTATGCCTTTTTAGCGCCGGCCCTTCGTCCACTCTGATTTCTTTTATATATAAATCCGCATTGTCAGCGTCTATTTTATAATTATGCTTAGCACTGCTCACAGCGGATTTCAATAATTTAACAATATCCGGCGCTGATTTCTTTTTTAAAAAATTGAGCTGAGTAAGAGCAGTTTTTACATTTTTGCCGCGAATTAAATCCGCCACCAATCTCACTTTGCGGGGCGCCGTATGATAATATTTCAATTTTGCCTTTACCTCTACCATGTTATTTTTTCACTTCTGCTTCCTTTTGTTTTGTTTCAATCTCTTTCTGCATCTTGCCTCCATGTTTTGTAAATTTTCGTGTAAGGCTGAATTCTCCCAGGCGGTGCCCGACCATTTCTTCAACAATCTTCACTGGCACAAAATCCCTGCCATTGTGAACTCCGAAAGTATGGCCGACCATTTCCGGAGATATTTGCGAATCCCTTGACCATGTCTTAATAACCACATTATCGTGAGGATTTATTTTGCTGATTTTCTTCAATAATTTTGGATCCATATAAGGACCTTTTTTAATGCTTCGCGTCATATTATTTTTTCTTTTTTCTTCTGCTTACAATAAAAATATTTGAATATTTCTTTGGCTTGCGGGTTTTTACTCCCCTGATGCCCTTGCCCCATTTATTCTTAGGCCTTCTCATGCCCGCTCCCTGCCTGCCTTCGCCGCCACCAAAAGGATGATCGCAAGGATTCATGGCTGAACCCCGGACAGTCGGCCTTATGCCCATCCATCGTGAGCGACCTGCCTTGCCTATTACCATAAGTTTATGTTCTTCATTGGAAACTTGGCCGATGCTGGCCCAGGATTTTTCAGGAACTTTTCTGATTTCTCCTGACGGCATCTTAAGCAGGGCATAACCCTGGTCATGAGCCAAAACTTCCAGATAATTTCCTGCTGCCCTAGCCAGTTTTGCTCCACCCATGGGCTTTAATTCAACATTATATACAAATGTTCCAACAGAAATTTTCCCAAGAGGCAGGCGATTTCCGGATTTCACTTCTGCTTTTTCAGAAGCAATTATCTTTTCTCCCACCTTTATATTATTTGGCGCAAGAATATATCTTTTTTCTCCGTCAGCATAAGCAACCAGGGCAATCAAACCAGACCTGTTGGGATCGTACTCAATTGATTTTACTGTCGCAGGAATATCATATTTATCATACTTAAAATCAATATCTCTGTACAAACGCTTAGAGCCTCCTCCTTTATGGCGTGTGGTGATTCGCCCCATAGAATTTCTTCCCATGGCTCTTTTAAACCCCTTGGTCAGATTTTTTTCTGGTTCGGTGCGCGTCAAAACACCCCGGTAATTAATGCCGGTCATTTGTCTTCGTGATGGAGTTGTAGGGCTGTACTTTTTCATAGTAAAGATCGGTATACTCACTATAAATTAACTTATTTCAATCTTGTCTCCTTCTTTTAAGTAGATAACGGCTTTTTTAAATCCTGTTGTTGTTCCATATTTGCCGCGAATAAATCTTTTTTTATCCGGAGCGTAAACAATGCTGACCTTCTTTGGCTTTACGCCATAAGTTTCCTTGATGGCCTGTTTTACCATTGTCTTGTTGGCGCGCGGTTTGATTTTAAAAACATAGACATTTTTTTTATTAAGAAAGGTATTTTTTTCTGTGATGTGCG
>JAHJXC010000014.1 GCA_018827845.1 Patescibacteria group bacterium | reverse complement strand
CTGCTTGTGCTTGGCGATGATTTCAAAAAATATAAAGAGGATGAAGAATTTCATCATCGATGGACAGTTGACGAGGAGAGAGCCGAAATAGTTCATGAGATGTTAAGAAATTTGTATAAGGATGTGGAAAAAGAAAAATTAATTCCGGAAAAAGATATTATTGTTTTGATGCAGGAATACGCCAAAGAATCTCTTAAGGAAAAAATTTTGGAAGAAATGATTTTTTCCTGGTTAAGAATCTCAAAACTGATTGACCGTAACGCTCTCGGAGAATGGGGACCTGTTTATTCGGAAAGCATCAGGCCCAGAGGCGTGCGCGATTTGGCATTTCTTGTTTTTAGGAAAAGCGGATCACCGCTGCATTTTACAGAAGTTGCCAAATCAATTTCCGATACTTTTGGAAGAGAAGCACATCCAGCCACGGTTCACAATGAGGTTATAAAAGACCCCAGATTTGTTCTTGTTGGCAGAGGTATTTACGCCTTAAAAGATTGGGGTTATAGCTCTGGCACTGTTCGTGATATTATTAAAGAGATTCTTAAATCTTCTAAATTTTTAACCAAAGAAGAAATCATTAAGAGGGTTTTGAAAGAGCGTTATGTAAAAGAAAATACAATTCTTGTTAATCTGCAGAACAGGAAATATTTCAGAAGAAACAAAGACGGCGCATATTCAATTGCATAGATTATGCCTTTTTTTATCCAGGATATTTTTTATAAAGCTTGGGAGCTTGTTTTAGACACTTATATTTGGTGGCTTCCTGTTCTACTTGTTATAATTTTTTGGAATTTGTGGATTTATTATATTAGGGCACGCTATCTTTACGGCGTGAACTGGATTCTTCTGGAAATAAAATTACCTCGGGAAATAACAAAAACTCCGAAAGCCATGGAGGTTTTTATAAATTCCCTTCATATCACCAAAGACGGCAATTTAATTGAAAAGTACTGGCAGGGATTTTTAAGACCATGGTTCAGTTTGGAAATAGCCGGCATTAACGGCCAGGTTCGTTTTTTTATTTATACCCAGAAATTCTTCAGAAATCTCATAGAGGCTCAGTTATATGCCCAATATCCTGATGCAGAAATTGTGGAAATGGAAGATTATTCAAAGGCCGCTTTCCATTTAGAGGAATTCGGAACAAAGTGGGGATGTTTTGGCACTGAATTTAAATTAATTGCCGAAGACGCTTATCCCATTAAAACTTATATTGATTACGGCTTGCATGAAATGGGCACAAAGGAAGAATTTAAGACAGATCCTATTACTGCTTTACTAGAGTTATTAGGTTCTACTAAACAGGGAGAGCAGATTTGGATGCAGATTTTAATAAGGGCCACGAAGAAAGAATGGAAGGACGAGGCAAAAAAACTTATTGACAAATTAATGAAGCGCGACCAAAAACTCAAAGAAGGAGAAACAACCGCCAGCATGGGAGCCCTCATGCTTTCCCCGGGTGAAAGATCGGTTATAGAAGCAATTGAACGCGATGTTTCCAAACTCGGTTTTGATGTAGACATAAGAATGATATATCTTGCTAATAACGAAAGTTTTAATGCTGTCAATATTCCTGCCATGATTGGAACAATGAAACAGTATAATTCCTTAAACCTCAATGGTTTTAAGCCGGTCAGATCAACATCGGTTGATTATCTTTTAAAAAAGACAAGGGAGACAAGAATGAAATTAACTATGTTAGATGCCTTTCGCAAACGCTCATGTTTTTATATGCCATATGTCCGTTCTTCGTTTGTTTTAAATTCAGAAGAACTGGCAACCATTTATCATTTTCCAGGCCGGGTGGCCGAAACTCCAACCTTTGGCAGGATTGAAGCCAAGAAAAGCGAGCCGCCTACCAATCTTCCCATCTAAACATGAAATTTCAATACAGATACAGAATACTTTTAGAATTGGCCATCGTTTTTACGGCGTTTCTTTTTGTTTTTTACGGAATTGTTTTTGCTCCGCCTAAAAATTTTCCTTCCCAGGGATTTGCCAGAGTTATAGAAGGATCTTCTGTTCTTCAGGTTGGCGAAAAATTAAAAGAGGATAATGTTATCAGATCGCGCACCATTTTTGTTGTCTTGGCAAAGATTATGGGTTTGGAAAAAGAAATAAAGTCTGGAGATTATTTTTTTGAGAAACCAGTGTCAATTATGGAAATCATTAGACGGCTGGGCTCCGGCGATTTTGGCTTAAAACAGATAAAAGTAACTATTCCTGAAGGTGCAACATTGAAAGACATCGCCAGGACTTTTGAGAATTTTGAAAATTTTGATGAGAGTGAATTTTATCTGTTCGCAAAAGACCCTTCCTTGGAGGGGTATCTTTTTCCTGATACATATTTTGTCATGCCCACTATAGATGCTTCCGGAGTAATAAAAATTATGAAAACAAATTTTGAAAAGAAAATCAGGGATTTTGAAGAAAAAATAAAAGAAAGCAAGTATAATCTCAATGAAATAATCACCATGGCTTCTTTGATAGAAAAAGAGGTTCCCAGTATGGAAGACAAAAAAATTGTTTCAGATATTCTTTGGAAACGGCTAGAAATCGGTATGCCCTTGCAAGTTGACGCCGCTTACGATACTTATCTTTACAAAGGGCTTCTGCCGACTCCTATTTGCAATCCAGGGCTGGAAAGCATAGAGGCAGCCATTTACCCCGTTGATTCTCCGTATTTGTATTATTTATCCGGCAAAGACGGCAGCACTTATTTTGCCAAAACTTTTGAAGAGCATAAAATTAATAAAGCAAAATATTTAAAATGAATAAAAATCAGACGCATTGGCTTATTCTTTTTAATGATTCTTTTTAATTTATGATGATTAAGAAAATGCCGACCTACCTCGTCCTGCTGGCTCTGCGCAAGCGATCCATAATTGCTTGTCCTAATCCGAATTCGGGCACAGGCTCGGCGTAAATTATCTTTACTCCTGATTCATCAAGCCGATACAGAGCCGAAAACAAGTTGGCGGCCGCTTCGCGTAAATCTCCGTTCTCCGATAGAATTTCAACTGCCTGGGCATTGATTTTGACTGCCGGCTTTTGAAAGAGCAAAATGCCGATATTTTCATTATGAGGAATTTGATCTGAAGATTTGATAATTTTCAAAGGCGTCTTTGGCGAATAATGCCTCGCTAGCTGGCCCGGCGATTGAATCTTTTTTCTTTTTGATTTGCGAGCAACCTTGCCAATCACTTTTTCAATCTCTTCTAAAGGAAGACCGCCGTGACGGAGTAAAACCGGTTTTTCTCCGACGAGTGATAGCACCGTTGATTCAACTCCAACAGGACATTTCCCGGCGTCAAGGATTAAATCAGTTTTTTCACCGAGTTGCTTTTCAACATGTTCGGCAGTAGTCGGACTTAGATGCCCAAAAAGATTGGCGCTTGGCGCGGCAATGGGAGTTTGTGAGAGCTTAATAAGTTCAAGCGCCGCCGGATGAGACGGCATTCTTATAGCAACGGTGTCTAGCCCGGCCGTGACAATATCCGGAACAATCGGCGATTTAAAGAGAACAAGTGTGAGCGGCCCGGGCCAAAATTTTTCAATCAATTTAAAAACCCTTTTATCAATGTTACGCGTTATTTTCTCAAGCCACTCAATCTCGGCAATATGAACAATGAGCGGATCAAATGTAGGCCTCCTTTTCACTTCAAATATCTTTGCCGCGGCCCGCGGGTTTAAGGCATCAGCGCCAAGCCCGTACACCGTTTCAGTCGGAAATGCCACCAGTCCGCCCTTTCGAATAATGGAGCTCGCAAGTTGTATTGATTCCCGTGTTGCCTTAATCCTCATGATTTACTGTCTGTTTATTTTGCGCCGCCACTGAAGGAATTTGTCTCGGAAAAGAAATCGTATTCCTAACAGTTCTGCGCCGATAAAAATTAACCATGAACCAGG
>JAHJXC010000002.1 GCA_018827845.1 Patescibacteria group bacterium | reverse complement strand
GTTATTTATATGTCTTTTTTTAGCGCTCCACAAAGCAAGACGGAATTGGAACAATTCACAATTACTATTGGTAACGACGATTCAAAAGAAATAGCAGGACAATTAAAAGAACAAGGATTTATCAAAAATGAAACAGCCTTTCAAATTGCTCTTTCGGGTTTGAAAGGAATAAATTCGGTCTGCGTTGATTGTATTATGTCCGGCGCTTACAAAATCTCCAAGTCAATGAATGTCTGGCAGATTGCCAAAGTATTCAAACAGGGCCCATATATGAAATGGGTTATTATTCCTGAAGGATTAAGAAAAGAACAGATTGCTGAAATTCTGGCTCAAACATTAAATTGGGATGAACAAGAGAAAAGCGACTGGGTTACAAAATATACAGCTATGAAATATGATTATCTTGAAGGAGTATATTTCCCTGATACTTATCTTATTCCAATAAACGAAACAGGACTTGAGATTGCCCAGAGGTTTATTAATAAATTCAATGAAAAGTTTACGCCTTATTCCGATAAGTTTATCAAAGAAAATATCAAATGGACAACTGCTTTAAAAATTGCTTCAATTATTCAAAGAGAAGCGGGCGGAAAAGACGATATGCCTCTTATCGCTGGAATTATCTGGAACCGTCTGTTTAATGATATGAAATTGGAAATTGATGCTACACTTCAGTATGTAAGGGACAATGAATTGGTTTTTGATGATCTTTGCCATAGTTCGGGCAATAAAGAACAATGGCCTTGCGATTGCGAACAAGAAAAAGACAGTTGTTATATCCGAAATGGATTCTATAAAGGAATTGAAAACTGGTGGACGCCGATTAAAGTATCAGATAAACAGATTGATTCAGAATACAATACCTATCTTTATAAAGGGCTTCCACCTCATCCGATTGCCAATCCGGGGATTAATGCTATTGACGCGGTACTCAATCCGACCGAGACCAATTGTTTTTATTATCTCCACGACAATGATAGAAATATTCATTGCGCCGAAACTTACGAGGAGCATTTAAAGAATGTGGAGAAATATTTGAAATAAAAAAAGAAGTTTGTTGTATAAAATAGTAAGAGCCATATATGTCTAAATCGCTAAATCAACTTCCAGATGAGGAAATTGTGCGTATGGTTCAGTTGGGCAAAATCGAGTCATTTGGTATATTGGTCAAAAGATACCAAGAGAAGATGTTGCGTTATGGAAGAAAATTCCTTTTTAATTACAATGATATTGAAGATTTAGTCCAAGAGGTCTTTATTAAAACCTATACCAATATCCAAAGTTTTGACGCTTCAAGAAAGTTTTCTCCTTGGCTCTACCGTATTGCCCATAATGAATTTATTAACGCCATTAAAAAGAAAGGCAAAGAGCCATTGCCCTTTTTTGACTTAGATATCTTATGGCCCCGTTCTGTTTCCAAAGAGAATGCTGATAAAGAAATTAATCAACGGGAACTCAGTCAAATGCTAGATAAATGTCTTAATAAATTAAGTCCCAAGTATCGTGAGGCGTTAGTTTTATACTATTTTGAGGATTTAACCTATCAGGAAATTGCTGATGTTTTACATATCCCGATTTCCACAGTTGGCATTAGATTAAAAAGAGGCAAGGAGATCATGAAATCTCTTTTCCAAAAATATGGGTTCAATAAGTGATAAAATTTTTAATAAAATAAAAAAAGAGCAGATAAAGATGCGACCTAAAATATATTTTATTTTAAGGGCTGTTTTGGTCGCTTTACTTACTCTATTAGTCGCTCTTTTTGTCTTATTCTTAGTCAGTTTTATTCTTTTTAATCTAAGAGCCAGTGGAGCATGGTTTCTGCCTAGGTTTGGTTTCCCAGCCATTGGAATTTTTATTAAGTCATTACCTTGGCTTTTAATTTTAATAGCCACAATTCTGATTGTCGTCTTAGAGATATTGGTTAAACGTTTCTCTTTTGCTTATCGTCGACCGATTCTTTATTCGTTATTAGGTATTATTATCTTTGCTTTTTTAGGTAGTTTTGTGATTAGTAAGACTCATCTACATCCAGATTTTTTTTGGAAAGCTCAAGAAAGAAGATTGCCGATGATGGGGGGATTCTATCGTGGTTTTGGCATGCCCAAATTAGGCGATGTCCATTATGGCATTGTTTCTGATATGATGGATAATGGTTTTTATTTAGAAACAGCTGAGGGTGAAGTATTGACTATTTTGGCTACTTCGACTATTCGTTCTCCATTAGGTCCAGACATTAAAGAAGGCGACAGGGTGGTGGTCTTAGGTGAGCGAGACGATGACACGGTACAATCTTTTGGCGTTCGTAAAATTGATGAGCAATTCGAGATTTTTCAGCGACGACCTCATATGCCGATGCCTTGGCATAGATAGTTGCTGAAAGAAATTTAGCTATTTTTTGTATTAATAAGTAGAGCCTTGTACCTGTCCTG